>NZ_KB899416.1:47982-169491 GCF_000378205.1 Sediminispirochaeta bajacaliforniensis DSM 16054
CGTCGCACCCCTCGCGGGTGCGTGGATTGAAACATGCGGGCCGGGAAGAACAAGGCCATGAGGGAGAGTCGCACCCCTCGCGGGTGCGTGGATTGAAACCTTGATATACTCGCCTCTGAGCTCTTCCCATTGGTCGCACCCCTCGCGGGTGCGTGGATTGAAACACTTTTGAAGGAGAAAAACAGCCCGCCGTATTCCAGTCGCACCCCTCGCGGGTGCGTGGATTGAAACTGTCCGAAGGGTCGGAGAGGCCTCCGAGGTATCGTCGCACCCCTCGCGGGTGCGTGGATTGAAACTCAAGATGAGGTAAATAGCTTTCAGAAAGAAGCGGGTCGCACCCCTCGCGGGTGCGTGGATTGAAACCCCATTATTGTAATAATAATTGCTGTATGAGCTTGTCGCACCCCTCGCGGGTGCGTGGATTGAAACTATGCTTAATCCTAATACCTTACGAGAGGGATTAGGTCGCACCCCTCGCGGGTGCGTGGATTGAAACGTGAAGTCCCCAGCCACAGCGAGGAAGGAATCCTTGGTCGCACCCCTCGCGGGTGCGTGGATTGAAACACTCAGTGTGAGCTCAAAAGGTCCAGTGACACGTTGTCGCACCCCTCGCGGGTGCGTGGATTGAAACCCCGTCTGGGGTTGTCCATTGGCGGTATGATCTATGTCGCACCCCTCGCGGGTGCGTGGATTGAAACAAGGAAACGATCGAACGACTATCGAGAGCCAGGAGTCGCACCCCTCGCGGGTGCGTGGATTGAAACCGTGTAATCCGCTCTGACCTCCACCATCCAACGGGTCGCACCCCTCGCGGGTGCGTGGATTGAAACCCATAGCCTTGAGTAGGTCGTTAAAGCCGTCGTGGTCGCACCCCTCGCGGGTGCGTGGATTGAAACTACTATATGGCAAACGAATAATAATCCTATCTTTAAGTCGCACCCCTCGCGGGTGCGTGGATTGAAACCCATCTCGGCAGCATCTGGAAGGCATCAGTCGGGAGTCGCACCCCTCGCGGGTGCGTGGATTGAAACATCTGCCACGGCAATAAGTCCCTTGTCTACGGCCGTCGCACCCCTCGCGGGTGCGTGGATTGAAACATCTGCTTGTATGCCGACAGCTCGTGTCATGTTCGTCGCACCCCTCGCGGGTGCGTGGATTGAAACCGCACCTAAAAGGACTTGGCTCGCTATGACGCCAAGTCGCACCCCTCGCGGGTGCGTGGATTGAAACAATGCATCCTCTGGCCATGAAGTCGACATAGTAGCTGTCGCACCCCTCGCGGGTGCGTGGATTGAAACCCAATATTGTCGGGGAATCCATCAACCTCGGTGATGTCGCACCCCTCGCGGGTGCGTGGATTGAAACGACTCCCTGCTTCGTGGAGATAAGAAAAGCAGGGGTCGCACCCCTCGCGGGTGCGTGGATTGAAACACTCGGGGTAATCTCTGAAGGGGCCCAGTCATACGTCGCACCCCTCGCGGGTGCGTGGATTGAAACGTGACTGAAGAGAACAGAGCGTTTGCAAGTTCGGGTCGCACCCCTCGCGGGTGCGTGGATTGAAACTTAACCGTATCACGGAGTATGTTGGCCCTGGTGGTCGCACCCCTCGCGGGTGCGTGGATTGAAACTTGGGATCGAATGTCGTCATCCGCTTTTTCTTCAGTCGCACCCCTCGCGGGTGCGTGGATTGAAACAACCTCCACACACAAACAAACATAGCATCTGCGAGTCGCACCCCTCGCGGGTGCGTGGATTGAAACTGGTAGTGCTATTGTTACTAATCCGTTTACTGGTGTCGCACCCCTCGCGGGTGCGTGGATTGAAACCTATAGGCGGCCTCTGCCGTTTCTATGATCTCGATGTCGCACCCCTCGCGGGTGCGTGGGGTGAAATAAAACTGGAACTGAAAGAGGATGTACGCCTTACATCACTTCCTCGAGTTGAGGAAGATGATAAGAGAATTGGGAAGGAGAATTAAACGGCATCGGGACAGTGAGAGCTCACTTAGAAGATTACAGCAATTAATATTTCCCCATCATCGTTGCATGATGATTGTCTGAGAACTGTACTGGATGCGTTGTATGACTCGGTATAACTGAGCTCTGTTATCATGGAAATACTTAGGCGATCTTTGAATTGATTACTCTTTGTCTACCTTGAGTTCCACCACTATCGGTTTCAGGAGCCTCCACTATGAAGTGAGGGAAGAAGATGGTCTTGATAGCGTTACCATCACCAGGAAGGCGGGTACGGGGAAGTTGATAGAAGCGAGAAAAGTGCTTGACGGAGTTGATATTGAATCTATAACTCCTTGTCTAAACTGGAATTATTGCTACATTTGCCGGGAGAGCGAATATGGCAATGTCAAACAGTACACGTACGAGAAAGAGTTCTGGTTCCTGAAAGCCCCGATGTTCTATGCCGAAAGCCTCTATTTCAATTCTCCGAGGCGCATTATGGCTTTGATAATGGTGATGGTGGGCTCTTCTTGTGTTCTTTCTTATAGAGAAAAAGACTTTTCAATAGAAAACAAAGTCAAAAAAAGTCAAAAGCAGATCGACCACCCAATGATATGTTGTAAAAACCGTATTTTTAGCTTAAGGGGAGCGGAGAATAGGATGTATATCCCCCTGCCATTTCCCCAAATTTTGTATAACAATCTGTGCCTGCGGCAGCGTTAGGTGATATAATAAAAAGATAAGAGGCTTTCTGCGTTGTGGATTCTGGCCGATGCATATCGACCACCACAATAAAGAAGGTCTTTTTTGTATCAATACGCTCGACAACTCCAAAAGGTGTGGTTGAAGCGTGCACAATCACCTTACATCATTCTCATATCTGTTTAACCTTCCCTTCATGAAATCTCCGTATGCTCAGGAAAATTATGTCTGATACTATAGGAGTTTCTATGAAAAAAGCATGTTCTCTTGGACTGGCCGCGGTCCTTTTGATGTCGCTTGCGGCGTGCACGAGTGTTGATGTTTCAAAGGTTCCGGCGGCGGGAAGCAGGCTGCCGTATACGGTTTTGACGATTCTGCCTAATGGTACCGAGGTTCGTAACGGCGGATATGGATCGGCCATGACAGGACATCCGACAAAAGCGGGTCGGTTCTATGCCATTACCGACCGAGGCCCGAACTCCAGTTATACCGGAAACGCCGGCACGGGCAAGAAATTTCCGGTACCCGATTACACCCCTCGCATCGGAGAGTTCAAGCTGAACGCCGATGGTTCTGTTTCGATGATCAGAAAGATCCTTTTGAAAGATCCCCAGGGAAATCCGATCTCCGGACGGCCGAACCCCGAGGGGCTTGGGGCCACCGGCGAGGTTGCATATGATAACGATGGTAATGCCTTGGCGGCCGATCCCTACGGTTTGGATAGTGAAGGGCTGGTCGCCTTATCCGACGGGACCTTCTGGATCAGTGATGAGTATGGTCCCCATATTGTTCATTACTCCGCCGATGGCGTGGAGCTGGAGCGGATCAGTCCCATGGGGATTGATACCAACGGCAGGAAGCTTCCCAGGGTGTTTGCCCGGCGCAGGGCAAATCGCGGTATGGAGGGGCTGGCCGTTACTCCCGACGAAAGGACCCTGGTCGGTATCATGCAATCGACTCTGTATAACCCCTCCAAAAAGGCTGCAACTAATACGACGCTTGCACGAATTGTCACCTTCAATCTTGAAACGGGCGAAACCCATCAGTATCTCTACCGCCAGGAAAAAAACAACAACTCCGATTCCGAACTTGCCGCATTAACGGCCACCACGTTTTTGGTGGATGAGCGGGACGGGGCATTCTCGGGTGAAGGCGATGCCCAGAAAACTCTCTACAAAATCGATCTTTCCGGTGCCACCGATGTCTCCGGCGATATGGATGAGACCGGCGGTATGCGTATCGATGGCCGTACCCTGGAAGAGATGAGCTGGGATGAGATCGATGCCGCCGGTATCAAGCCGGTGAAGAAGGAACTTGTGGCGGATGTCGTGGCTATGCTGCCCAACCGCTATCCCCACGACAAACTTGAGGGCTTGTGGGTTATTGATGCCAGCACCGTCGGCATATTGAACGACGATGATTTTGCCGTAACTCCCCAGGGGGATGATGTGGTACAGAAGATTCTTCCCGGAACGACTAACGAGGTCGACGGAGACATCCTTTATATTCTCCATCTTGCAAAGCCGCTTTTTTAGATCAAAATAATTCGGCACTTGTGGCTCGTCTCGGAGATTATTCCGGACGGGCCCTTTTTTATCCCATTGGATTGGCTGGTTCTTCTTTTGCCTGCTCCGGCGGGGAGTAGGGGCCCCGTACAAGTTGTATGCCTGTGTACATTTTGCCGGCGGCTGTTTATGATGTCTGGCAGTATGAACACCTATCTGGATCTGTTTTTTACCTTCGCCCGAATCGGCGGGCTCACCTTTGGTGGTGGTTACGCCATGCTTCCCATCCTTCAGCGGGAGGTGGTGGAAAAGCGGCGCTGGGTTACCGATGAAGAGCTGATGGACTACTATGCAGTGGGCCAGTGCACTCCGGGAATCATTGCCATCAACACCGCGACCTTTATCGGCAACCGGCAGAAAGGCGCTCCTGGCGGGATCGTCGCCACCTTGGGAATGATCTTCCCTTCCCTGATTATTATCACCCTGATTGCGGCTTTTATCAGCAATTTTGCCGATTTGCCGCTGGTTAAGAATGCCTTTGCAGGGATCAGAGTCTGTGTCTTTGTGCTCATTCTCCAGGCCGTTTGGAAATTACAAAAACAGGCCCTGATAGATCGGGTTACGGGGATCATCTTTGCCTTAGTCTTTCTAATGTCGGTGTTCACCGGCCTTTCACCGATTCTCTTTGTTCTTCTGTCGGGCCTTGCAGGAGTCATCATTCAGGGCAAAAAGGTAGGGGGCGAACGGTGATCTTTCTTCAGCTTTTCTTCGAATACTTTAAAGTTGGCCTTTTTGCCGTCGGTGGAGGTCTTGCAACCCTTCCTTTTCTGTATGCCATGTCCGATAGCACCGGCTGGTTCACCCACACCCAGCTGGCGGATATGCTTGCCGTTTCGGAATCGACCCCGGGGCCCATCGGCGTTAACATGGCAACCTACGTGGGTTTTACTACTGCCGGGATTCCGGGGAGCATAGCGGCAACTTTGGGGCTGGTGACTCCTTCGGTTATCATTATTATTGTGGTGGCCCGTTTTTTGAAGGCCTTTAGCGGAAATAGTCTGGTGCAGGGTGCTTTCTACGGGCTTCGTCCGGCATCGGTGGGGCTTATTGCCGCTGCAGGTTGGGTTGTGCTCAAAATCTCTCTACTGGATATTCCCCTTTTCCGTGAAAGTGGTGAGCTGTTTCGCCTCTTCCGCTGGAAGGGGCTTGTCCTCGCGTTGGTGGTCTTTGCCATTCTCAAATTATGGAAGATCCATCCGGTCTTTGTTATCGCCCTTTCCGCCGTGGTCGGCGCCGTGTTTCGTTTCGCAGGAGCATAGCCATTTGGGAGAGTGCTATATTTGTTTTCATGATTCTTGGGAAGCAATAAACCGGGCTGATGCTGTGTTTTTCACTGTTCTAATGCAAGAATTCGTCGAAAAGCGTCTGCTCGAAAACCATTGATGCAGCTCCTGAAATAACAGGGTATGAGCCTGTTGGGGGTGTTACAGAGATCGGACCAAGATCTGAGGGAAGTGTTTCAAAGAGTTCGGATAAGCGATCATAGAGTGTCGGGTGCAATTTTTGCGGAATGATGCCGGATAAAATGAATTTTTTTACATCTAAGATTGCGACCAGATTAAAAATCACCGTGCTTATAAAAGGTACCAGATACCTAACGATGTCGCCGACTGTTTTTTCCGGGATCGTACAATTTTCTTCTATTGCAATATTGAAGCGTTTATTTATGGCACCGATGTTGATTTGATCTTCCAAATTATGGATGCCGGGAAGATGTTTTGCATCACTTTCAATTGGGTGAACAAGGAGATTTCCTATTTCTCCTGCACGAAGGCTTTCTCCTCGCCAGAGATTACCTTCTATGATGATACCTGAACCTAAACCTGTCCCGAGCGAGATATAGACAATACTACTGTCGGCATTGTCACCGGTGATAAGATTCTCGCCGGCACATGCCAAATTGACGTCATTGTCGATGAAGAAGGGGAGCTTGAGTTTTGCCTCTATCAACGGGATCAAAGAGTAAAAGCTGATAGGCTCTGTTATATGCAGGGGGTCATAACTGATGATTTCATTTGTCTGGGGATTTATATTTGCAGGAAAACCAATCCCCACTCCTAGCACAGGAACCGATGTCTTTGTCATCATGTCCCCAATGATGTCAACGATATGGTGAAAATAGCTTAAGTCATGGAGGTTTTTTATCACGACCGTTTTACATTCTTGAACCTCCCCTTCCAAATTGACTTTCCCAATCGTTGCTATTTGTCCCTCTATTTCAACTCCAAAGGCGTTGTAGGCGTTCGGGTTGAATTGTAACAATTTACTTCTTCTACCAGGGCCTTCGATGATATCAAGTTCCCCAACATCATGAACCACTTCCTTTGAAATGAGAAAATCAACTACTTTCATTGCTGTGGGGAAGCTCATGTTTGTCAGTTTTGTAATTTGTGATCGCGAGAGCTTTTCGTATTTCTTAAATAAGTCAAAAACCAGTTTTCGATTTTTTGATTTTAAATAGATTGGTTGATATGATCCCACGGTCCCTAAAACCTCATTTCTTTTATTAAAGTTTAGTATATATTAAGGCGTTGCCTTCGTATAGGTCAAGGTTGAAGACAATGGTGTTGGGGATCGGGTTGGCTATTGTAATGTAACATAGGGACGATTCGCTATTCTCCGATATCGTAGTTTATTGTGTAAGGTGAACATTATCCCTTTGTTATATATGAATGACCATAATGCCGCTTAATTCCCTCGTATTTGTGGAGCGGCTGCTTAACTGGCCATCGGCATCATGCTGTTTGGTTTTATATTGACGGGTGGGAGAAACTATGGTACAGTATTTATTAAATAAACTTTAATAAATAAATAGTGGTAATGCACTATTTATTGGAGGTCATTAGTATGAAGAAAACCTTGCTGATGCTTTTCTTACCGCTGTTGGTATGTTCGATGGCTTTTGCTAACGGCAATGCTGAGAAAGAGACGAACGGAAAAACAACGATAGTCTTTTCAACAGGTATGCCAGATCAGGCATGGAAAAACACTTTGGAGCATATGATAGCTGAAGCTAATAAAACATTGGACACTGTTGAAATTGTGCCTGAGTACTATCCGTCTGAAGAAGAGATGTGGAAGATGTTACCTGCACAAATTGTGTCCGGTGCGGCTCCTGATCTCATCGGACTGAATAATGAAGGTGTTCTTGAGTTAATTGTTAACGGGACACTAACACCTCTTGATGATTTAATCGAAAAATCGGGTTTTCCAATATCTGAACTTGATGCAAGCAATGTCAACGGCTGGAGATATAAAGGCGATCTATTCTCAATACCATATACCACGACCGTTAGCGGTCTTGCCGTCAATATGACATTACTTAAGAAAGCAGGTATCGAAAATCCGCCTTCAACCATGGATGAACTGGTAAAGGCTGCTGTTGCCGTTACTGATAAGGAGAAGGGCGTATACGGTGTATGCGTTAATCTGCATGAGTATCATATTACCCAGTATGTTCATGCACAGGGCGGTAGTTGGAATTACGGTAACCACATGCTCAATGGGAATAATGAAGCCGGTTTGAACTTCATTGTTGATCTTTTCGACAAATACCAAGTAGCCGCAACCCCTGCCCAGCTGGGATATAAAGGGGATACCGATGCCTTCGCGTCCGGGAAGTTCGCAATGACGACTGCAGGACCATGGTATATCCCCGCGTTGCGGGAGATGAACCTTGATTTCGAATGGGTTGTTGTCCCGATACCTGCCGGAACCGTACAGCGATCTACTGTCTATGGCTGGGGCCTCTGTATCCTTGATTCCTGTAAACATAAAGAGGCGGCAATGCAGGCGGTTAGTGCCATGCTAAGTGATGAATCATATAAGTATTTAGCCGAGGTACGTGGTGATATACCGGCAATGACGAAATTTGTTCCTCGATATGAGGAGTTATACCCGGAAATGAAAGTTGTGATGCAAACCGCCAAAGACGGCATTGGCTTTGAATATCCGGCGGCTGCAAATAGGTTCAAATCCGATCTTGTCACCGGAATGGAAGCAATCATTTTCCATCGTGGTAATCAGACCGTCGAAAATTTATTACAGAAAATGGAAGACGACGGTTATAAGAAATAGGCAGTAGCTGTCTGCAAAAAGATCTACAGCTCTTGTGACATAAAACGAAAAGGGCTGTAGATCAGAAAGGGGTTTATTTGATGCTTCTGAAACGGAAACGGCTGACGTTGGAACAACAAGACTATATTGCTGGTTATGTATTCGTTCTTCCAATTTTGATAATGATGTCAATCTGGTTTTATTTTCCTGCAGTAAAATCTTTGATATTCAGTTTTCAAGAGGTGAATTTTTTTTCTTTGAATCATCCGACTTTCATCGGTTTGAATAATTTTAAAGAACTCTTTCGTGACCCGAATTTCATTCAGGCCACAGGAAACACCATTTTCATAACCGTTATCAGCGTGCCTGTTTTATTAATATCCGGTTTCCTTATTGCCTACAATATAGAAAACATAGTTTCCGGTAGAGCATTATACAGAACATTGTTCTTTATACCTGCAGTAACCTCTGCTGTCGCCTTGACGATGGCCTTGATGTATCTGTTTGTATCAGGGGCTTTTATCCCTGTATTACTTAATAGATTATTCGGAATTCCGGATGTTACATGGCCGGCTGATCCGAGAACTGCGCTGGCGTTTGTCGCAATATTAGTGATATGGAAAAATCTCGGTATTTTTGTGGTGTTGTATATCAATGCACTGAATACCATTCCCAAAGAGATTTTTGAAGCAGCTGAATTGGATGGTGCAAAGGGGTTGAAGAAACTACGGTTTATCACCATCCCTCTCGTCAAACCGACTACTGTTTTGTCATTGCTGTTATGCGTTACATGGTGTATGCAGACCTTCGATGAGCCATTTACCTTGGCGAGGTCAGGGAATGTTGTCGGATCTCCTGCAGGAACAACAAGTACATTAATTACATTCTTTTACTCTCAGAATTTTAGATTTTTCAGACCCGGATATGCTAGTTCTGCTGCTTTTTTTCTGTTCTTAATCCTTTTACTTTTTTCACTTGGTCAGAACGCTATCGAAAAGAGACAAGAGAGAAGGGATACCTAAGGTGAAATCTGATACGAGGAAAATACGCTTGCTGCGTTACGCTATTTTGTCACTGCTGTCGCTATTGTACCTGATACCATTTCTTTACGCGATCTATACTTCGTTTCTCGGAAAAGCCGATATCGGGAAAATTGTTTTACCGACGAGATGGGTGCTTGAGAATTACAAGGATGTTTTTAATGCCGGTCTGGTGACGTGGTATAAAAATAGTTTGATTATGACTTCCGGTATTATTCTCGGCAATATTTTTTTTAATACCCTTGCCGGTTATGCACTGGCACGAATCAGGTTCCCGGGGAGAAATGTAATATTCTTTATTATTATTGGAACAATGATGATCTCTGGGCAAATAACAATTGTACCAATTTATATTATGTGTGTGAACCTTGGATGGATTAATACCTACAAGGCCCTCATTATTCCCTTTTTAACGAATGGAATGTTGACATTCTTTATGCGTCAATATTTTCTTTCTATTCCTGTTGAGCTGGAAGAATCTGCACGTATCGATGGCCTGGGGCGTTTCGGAACTTTTGCCAGAATAGTACTTCCAATTTCGACCATGTCATTGGCAACTCAAATTATATTTCTTTTTCGGGATTGGTGGAACCAGCTATTATGGCCGGTAACCCTTACGAATCGGTTAAATATGTTTGTTGTTACCGCAGGATTGAATTCACTGAAGGGCCAGTATTACGAATGGACAAATCTTTCCATGGCGGGAGTCGTGTGCGCAATACTCCCCATTATCATTATTTTTATCTTCATGCAGAAGCAATTTGCTGAAAGTATTGCAGTTGTCGGGATAAAGGGATAATAGAAATTTTACGCAACAAAATTTTTCACTTCAGGAGGAAACATGTATCAGAACGAGTATGCTCTTTTAGAAAAACAGTTAGGCGCTATAAAAGCCGCCTTCTCGGAGAAGCGGATAACAAGCATTTATTTTGTCGCATGTGGTGGTTCCTTGGCGACAATAGCGCCTGGAAAATACCTTGTTGACCGATTAGCCTGCAACGTGAAGACCGGCTTATATACTGCAGGAGAATTTTATGCAGATCCACCCGTTGATATTTCTGGTGAGACGTTAATAATTCTGAATTCTCAGAGTGGTAATACACAGGAAACCTGTGATGCCGCCGGTATTGCGAAGGAAAAAGGTGCTCTGCTTTTGGCGTTTACGACAAATTCTGATTCCAGGATCACTGCATTGGCCGACTATACCGTGCTGTATTATGATACTATATTATACCCTTATCCCTTGGCCCTTTCTATATTTCCGTGCGTCTGGCGAACCATCTTCACCATCATAGATGTCTTGGAGCAGAAAACGTATAGCAAAGATGTTTTTCATGCTATGGAGCATTTGGAAGAAATTTGTGATGCTGCTTACACCGAGCATAAGCAAGAAGCAAAAAAGTTTGCCTCAATGATGCGGAATGAGAAAAATATCTACACCATCGGTGCCGGTATCGATCACTACATATCCTATGTCCTTTCGAATTGTCTTTTTATGGAGTCGCTTTGGCTTAATTCTTCGGCTGTTCATGCTGGTGAATTCTTTCATGGGGCCTTTGAGGCCTTTGACAACCGGACAGCGGTATTTGTTTTCTTGGGCTTGGGCAATACAAGATCCCTGGAACAGCGTGCGGTGATTTTTCTGCAAAGAAAGACAGAAAAACTTACGGTGCTCGATGCGAAGAGGCTTTCGCTTGACCCGGTAGCTTTTTGGTTGCGGCCATATGTAGCTCCGCTTGTTCTTAACTTTCTGGCAGCAAAATATTGTGACGAGTTGTCGTATGCAAAGGGGCATCCGATTTCATCAAGACGATACATGGGAATAGAGAAATACTGAGCTTATGAACATCATTGGAGTAGGCGACAGCGTATTAGATGAATATGTCGATTTTGATATTATGTATCCCGGTGGGAACTCGGTCAATGTTCCGGTCTTGGCGAAGCGATGCGGAGCTGTTCAATCTGCATATATCGGAATACTAGGAAATGATTATCCCGGAACCTGTTTTCGTGAAAGCCTGACAAACGAGGGGATTGATATCTCAAGACTTAGGGTTGTGTACGGTCAAACGGCAAGAAATAAAGTCCATATCGACGGTAATGGCGACAGAAAATTTATCGGGAACAATGGGTGCGACGTTGCCCAAAAGATGCTTACGCTAACGTTAAATGATAACGATATAACGTGTATACGTGCCTATGATATTTTGCATACAAGTTTTCATAGCGAGATCGATGAAATCTTGCATAAAGTTGTTGGAAAGGTAAGAGTTTCACTCGATTTCTCAGATGCATATGATGAGCAGGCTTTATCTGCATATTGTGGCATGGTCGACTTTGCCTTTTTATCGGCCGGGAAGTATAGTGAACGGGAAGCGGAGCACTATGCTGGTTATGCGTTAGAATGCGGAGCGAAAACAGTTGTCTTGACAAAAGGAATACGGGGATCGTTAATCCTGACAAGAAATCAAAAACATTCCGAACATGCCGTTCCTGTCGAGCCGAAGGATACGCTTGGGGCCGGCGATGCATATATTGCTTCGTTTCTTCGTCATTTTTTTGATAGTAGCGGAAATATTGAGTTAGCGGCTCAGCAAGCCAGTAAATTTGCTTCTTTATCGTGTTTGTCGTCCGGAGCCTTTGGGTATCCAATCAACCTGACGAAAACTATGGGATAATCAAATGGTCTATTGCAATGCGTTTTCACCTTTGAAAGAACATTTTTACGGGGGTCCGGGGCGAAGCCCCGGAGAAGGGGGTGCGGCGAGATCACCGGGGACGAAGGACCCGGAAGCTCGCCGCAGGGGGAAGGCTTTCCCCCACCAGAAAAGAAAGGGGAAAAATTCTTTCTGAGTGTGTTACCGCCACCGGGAACGGGTGGTTTTTAGCTATGGTATCTACATCATCCCATATGTGGAAAGGAGAAAACCATGCTAAAACGAATTGCGACACTTCTACTTATCCTGGGAATTGGCGTCATGCCGGTGGCCGCCTACGAGGGGCTATCGGTATCAACTGCGTTTCCGTCGATTCATATTTCCGATACCGGAATGATCACCTTCGATCTGAAGGTCCACAACTATGGACTTTCACCGCAGCGGGTCAATTTGTCGGTAACACGTATGCCAAAGGGGTGGGATCACCTTTTTGTCGGTGGCGGCGGTATTGTGGATGCGGTGTTTACGGAACCGGATCAGAGTACCCAGGTTCAGTTATGGGTGACCCCTCCTGCGGATGTTGCAGCGGGAAACTACGATATCGTTGTCCGGGCCCAGGGGCGTGATGGAAGTTTTTCTCTGCCCCTGACGATCCGCACCGGCGGCGTTCTTCCCGAGCGTCTCTCCCTTGACGCCGATCTTCCTTCGGTCAAGGGCACTCCCAAGGCGGAGTTTTCGTATGAAGTGGAATTGAAAAATAATAGTGCGGGCCAGGTCCTGGTGAATCTCGATGCTGCTGCTCCAAAGGGGTTTCAGGTTGTGTTTACCGAAAACTACGGCGACAAGGAGCTTTCGACGATTCCGATAGAGGGGGGCAAGAGTAAGAAGATAAAAGTGAAGGTGAAGCCGCCTCAGGGGGTTGCCGAGGGCAGCTACGAGATTAACGTGGTTGCCAAGTCCCAGAGTGCCGAGGCTGAGACAACGCTTTCGATGGAGATCAAGGGGCAGCCCGAACTGAATATTGCTGGTCCGGAAGGAAGGCTTTCGGGGTCGGCGGTTGCTGGCCGGGATACGGTCTTTGATCTGACATTGAAAAATAGCGGAAGTGCTGCGGCAAAGAATATCAAGCTTTCGGGCTCCGGCCCAAGGAGTTGGAATGTCAAGTTCTCTCCGGAGACGGTGGATGAAGTGGCGGCTGGAGAGAGTGTGAATGTAAAGGCAACGGTCCGTCCCTCTTCGGAGGCGATTAGCGGGGATTACAATGTGAGCTTGCGTGGATCCAGCGATGTGGGCAGTTTTTCCGAGACGTTCCGCATTACCGTTCGGACCTCGACCTTGTGGGGGATTGTCGCCATTCTTATTATTGCCGCGGCGGCGGTGGTGCTGGTAACTGCAGTCCGGAAATTCGGGCGTCGTTAGGGGGCGTGCCGATGGACGATAGTAGTGTATTAACGATACGGCAGGCGCGGAAACAGTACGGCAACGGTTGTGTGGCGGTCGATGACCTTTCCCTCTCCCTCGGCAGGGGAGAGGTGTTTGGCTTACTCGGGCCAAATGGTTCGGGAAAGACGACCACGATTTTGATGCTCCTCGGCCTGACCGAACCGACGAGCGGCAGCGTCGATATGTTGGGGTTTGATCCCCTGCGTTCTCCTCTGGAGATTAAGCGGCGGGTGGCCTATATGCCCGATACCATCGGATTCTACGATGAGCTTAGCGCTTTTGAGAACCTCGATTATACGGCCCGATTCCTTGGCCTTGATGCCGACGCGCGTCGCGGCAGGATCGAGGAGAGTATCAAGAAGATGCATCTTGAAGAGCGCATGTACGACAAGGTGAGTACCTTTTCCCACGGCATGCGTCGTCGCCTGGGGCTTGCGGAGGTGCTTGTCAAAAAGCCGGAGATTGCGGTGCTTGATGAACCAACTCAGGGCCTGGATCCCGAGAGCGCCGCGGAATTTCTTGATTTGATTCTGGAACTAAAGCAACGTGAGGGTATTACCATCCTTCTCTCTTCCCACCTGCTCAACCAGGTCCAGGCGGTCTGCGACCGCGTCGGACTCTTTTCCGCAGGGAGGCTCCTGGTCTGTGGTGCGGTAGATGAGCTTGCGGCAGGGATTTTCGGAGGGAGCGTAAGCACCTTCCTGAAGGCCGGTCCGGATGACCTGAGCGAGACCCTCCGCAGGGTTGAGGGGGTGAGCAGTGTGGAGCGCCATGCCGACGGTTCCTACCGCATCGAGAGCAGCGGCGAGGTTCGCCCCGCATTGGCCGAGGCCGTTGTGGCGGGGGGAGGAAAGATCTATGAGCTCTCCAGCAGCGAGCATGACCTCGACTCGATTTACCGGGCATATTATAAGGAGGTCTCCCATGCGGCGGCGTGAAGGTTCTGCTTTGACAGGGCTCAGGGTGGTCTTTACCAAGGAGCTGGAAGATTATACCGGGAGCATTCGTATGATCATCCTCATTGCGCTGATTCTGCTTACCGCAACGGCAAGCCTCTACAGCGCAACCCGGACCATCAGATCGCTGGTGGGAGAGGATCCTTTTCTGCTTCTCCGTCTATTCACCATCTCCTCGAATCCGATTCCCTCTTTTGCGGCCTTTCTTGGCTTCTTGGTGCCTCTCGTTGGTATTGCCCTTGGCTTCGATGCCGTCAACAGTGAATTTCAGAAGAAGACCCTGGGACGAATTTTGTCCCAGCCTATATACCGGGATGCCTTGCTTTTCGGAAAGGCTTTGGGGGCTTTGACTGCCTTGGCCATTGTGCTGCTTGCATTGTGGCTTTTGGTGATCGGCAGTGCGATGCTCTTTCTTGGAATTCCTCCCTCTGCCGAGCAGGTGGCCCGGGCGTTATCGTTTTATGTGCTGACGCTTTTATATGCGGCGGTGTGGTTTGTTCTGGCCATGCTCTTTTCCGTTCTCTTTCGCCAACCCGCGACATCGGCACTGGTTTCCATCGCCTTCTGGCTGCTTTTTACCGTTTTCTGGCCGCTGATTACGAGTATCGTTACTCAAGCCATGGCCGGTGGACTCGATCAGCTGCATCTTGCCAGGCTTCAGCAGGGAATTTCACGTGTATCCCCAAACACGCTTTACGGGGAGGCAACCCTTGCCTTGCTCAATCCGTCGACGCGGGCTCTGGGGCCGGTGATGTTCTCCCAGCTGGAGGGGGCGGTGATGGGATCGCCGCTTCCTTTCGGACAGAGTCTTTTGTTGCTCTGGCCCCAGGTGTCGGCATTGATCGCCGCCAGCCTTCTGGTGTTTACCGGCGCTTATGTCGGTTTTCAGAGACGGGAGATTCGGACCTGATGGTGTAAGAACAAGTTGCAATGCCTCCTCTCCCGTTTGTTATGTATGGGAGAGGAGGCCCTCCTGCCCCAAAATAAACCTGGACATAAATCTGCTTTTTTCCTATAACTATCCTGTTGTCCGTTACGCTTGCCATTCGAAAATGTTCTTGAATGCGGATCGCCTTTATTTCTTTCACACATGTACTGAGGAGAAAAATCATGATTGGATTAGTTGCTGTCGCGGTTATTGCCGCGCTCTCTTTTGCCCTGGTGAATTTCTATGCAGTAAAGAAAAAGGATCCGGGCACCGAAGCAATGAAGGAAATTGCCGGTGCCATCCAGGAGGGGGCCGATGCCTTCCTGAAACATGAATATAAAGTGATTTTTCTAATTGTCTTATTAATTGCCGCCACGCTTCTTTTGGTGGTTTCCTGGCAGTCCGGGCTTGCCTTCTTGTTAGGAGCAACTATGAGCGGTACCGCCGGTTGGGTCGGTATGCGTATCGCCACGATCGCCAATGTCAGGGTTTCCAACAAGGCGCGGGAGACCCGCAATCTCGGTGCTACCCTGAAGATCGCCTTTCAGGGCGGAAGTGTCATGGGCCTCTGCGTCGGCGGTTTTGCTCTTCTGGGCCTTCTGATCGTCTATATCGTTTTCGGAAAGGTGATGGGGCAGGCACATGCCGATTCTCTGGTAATTCATAAAAACTGGCTTGGAATCAGCGACATTCCCTTTACCATGACCGTTTCCTGTTATGCCCTCGGCTGTTCGATCATTGCGATGTTCAACAGGGTAGGGGGAGGCATCTACACCAAGGCGGCCGATATGGGAGCCGATCTGGTCGGAAAGACAGAAGCCGGTATTCCCGAGGACGATCCCCGTAACCCGGCGACCATCGCCGATAATGTGGGGGACAATGTCGGCGATGTTGCAGGTTTGGGATCGGACCTGTTGGAGAGTTTTATCGGAGCGCTTATCTCCAGCATCGTACTGGCCGCATACATGTATTACACGGGGTTGAAGACCGGCGACGTCATCGATTTCCACCTGGTTTCCAGGATGATGGAGTATCCGATTCTTGTCGCTGCGGTGGGACTGCTTTCCTGTGTTATCGGGATTTTGATGCTTGTGGTGAAAAAGCCCTCCGACAATCCGCACCGGGAATTGAATGCAACTACCTGGATCTCTGCCGTTCTTACCATCCTCTCCAGCGGCTTCGTGACCTGGTTGCTGTTCCGGGGAGAAGATGTTGCTCAGGTCGGTTTTCGTGCCGGGTTCATGTCGCCCTGGATTGCCGCGATTTTTGGAATCATCAGCGGCATCATCATCGGACAGATGGCCGAGTACTATACCAGTTACGATTATAAGCCCACCCAGGGCATCGCTGCGGCATCCCGTGAGGGAACGGCTCTGACCATCACCGAGGGGATGGCCGTGGGAATGGGCTCTGTTTTCTTTCCTGTGCTGATTCTTGCCGTTGCGACGATTGCCGCAAATACCGTGGCCGGACTCTACGGAGTGGCCATGGCTGCTATCGGTATGCTCTCCTTTGTGGCCGCTACGGTATCGGTGGATACCTACGGTCCCATTGCGGACAACGCCGGAGGGATCAGTGAGATGGCGAAGCTTGATCCTGAAGTTCGTGAGATTACAGACAAACTTGACTCGGTAGGCAATACCACGGCTGCCATCGGCAAGGGGTTTGCCATCGGCAGCGCCGCCTTTGCCGCCTTGAGCCTCTTTGCCTCTTTTCTCTACGCCCAAGGGGGAGAAAATATTACAAAGGATTTTTCCCTTGTCCTCAACATGATCAATACCCTGACCCTTGCCGGGGCCATCGTAGGCGCGGCCCTGCCCTGGCTTTTTTCCGGTATCCTCATCGAGGCTGTTGCAAAGGCTGCAAGTGCCATGGTTACGGAGGTCCGCAGACAGTTCCACGAGATCCCCGGTATTCTCAGCGGTGAGGCAAAACCCGATTATCGTCAGTGTATTTCGATCTCTTCGGCCGGAGCTCTTCGGGAAATGAAGAAACCGGCTCTGATCGCCGTAACCATGCCCTTAATCTGCGGCTTTATCTTCGGCCCTGAATTCGTCGGCGGGCTGCTTATCGGCACGACCCTTTCGTCGATCATGCTGGCTCTTTACACCGCTAATGCCGGTGGTGCCTGGGACAATGGGAAAAAGTACATTGAGAACGGACATCACGGTGGAAAGGGCTCGGAGGCACACAAGGCCGCGGTCGTCGGCGATACCGTGGGAGATCCTCTGAAGGATACCGTCGGCCCCTCTCTCGATATCCTTATCAAGATCATGTCGGTGGTTTCTTTGATTTTTGTATCGATCTTCGGAAAATACAATCTTTTTGGTCTTTTTTAGACCGTTTTGTTGCTATCAGGCGTACGGAAAAGGGTCGGCCGTTTTGGGGCCGGCCCTTTTTTGCCATATCTATGATGAAATTTCAATTTCCTCATGAAGATATCGCGTATATAATGATGATAGAAAGTATTTCTTTCGCATCCCCGAGTAGAGGAGGAGCGTATGGCTAATTACTATTATCTGACAGTGTATCCTATGGAAGCTCTTATTGTCTCTGAGCTTGATCCCGAGCAGTTTGCCTCATACATGGCAAACGGTACGAGAAAGGGTTCGGCAGAGGATCTGATGTTCATCGAGGTTCGGGAGAACTTCAGTGATGTATTCGACTGGGAGTATGCGCGGCAGCGTTGCGTACCCCATAGCGACGGTAGAGCGAAGAATTCGGTATATCTCGGGGTATACAGAATTCTCGAACATGCCTCTCTGGATGTGCTGGGTGATTTGTACCTGGTAACCCGTGACGGCAGATCCTTGCGGATAGCTAAAGAGGCCTACACAGAGCCCAAACTCTGGAAGGGATTTGCCCTCTACAAGGAGCTGTGCCCTGTATCGCCCCTTGTTGTCAGCGCCCTCAATCCAAAGCACTTCGGTCAATATATGACAAGTCCGAAAAATAAGGTCATGATTCCCACTTTGGTATATGCCTCCCTGAAGGTGATCGATCTGGAAGATCGTGAAAATACCGGGAATGTCGGCGGGCTTTACGATCACAACATCGAACATCTGAAGTCTTGTATCAACGACCTTACATCCGGGAAAGGAAAGATGACCAAGGTGGTGGACCGTTCCTATTCCGCCGTCTTCAGCTATCAGGTCATTAGAGAAGGGATCTATGTCGCTTCGAATGAAGAGGTGGTTTTTTATCCCATGCCGGACCGTGAAACCCTCAAACAGCAGCACTATGACTGGGCACGTTCGGCTTTGATATTCTAGTCGGTTTCCATCGCTCTAAGGCTGGTGAACAAAATCCCTGCTGTTGCCCAACAGCAGGGATTCTATTTCATGAACCTTTCCTGTCTTGGTGAAATCGACTTTCCATATCTCGCCATTATTCGGAAATGTGGCCGGATAGTGGGGCAGTGTATGTTTCAGGACGGCATGAATGAGCCTGAGGGCAACGGCGTGGGTCACGATAAGGACCTTCTGATTCGCCGGGAGCTCTTCCACGGAGTGGAGAAAATCTTTTACCCTGGCGGCTATCATGGCATAGGATTCTCCCCCTTCGGGACACCAATCCCATCGATTAAGCGGATCGCTTTCGTATGATTCGATGGTCTTTACCTCGTCATACCCTTTTCCCGAAAAAATCCCAAGGTCGTATTCCGATAATCGATCGTCGGTTTCGATAGGGAGTGAGAAGGCTTTGCCGAAGGATTCTGCCGTTTCGACCGCCCGTACAAGCGGCGACGAGATGATCCTGTCCAGAGAGGTCTCCCGTTTCAATTCCGATGCTATCAAATCTGCATCGTGTTTTCCCTCGGCGGTGAGGTGATACGGAAGCCTGCTCGCCAGGATGCGTTTCTTATTTGCAACACTCTCCGCATGGCGGATAAAATAGAGTATCATTGGTATTCCTCCGTTGTTTTTTCTACATGTCGGCGATGGTAAGCTCGACGCCTGCCGATGCAAGCTGCAAACGAAATTCCGGGGCTAAACCCGGATCGGTAAAAAGTTTGTTTACATCGGAAATCGGCGCTATGACGGCCGGGGCTACCCTGCCTACCTTGCTGTGATCGGTGACGACCCAAACGCTTTTTGCCTGGGTTACATAAAGCGATGCTGTATGGGCTTCCTGCATAGTATACGTCGAAATTCCTCGATTGATGTCTATGCCGTCTACGCCGATGATCGCAATATCGAGATTCAGCTCCGACAGCGTCCGGTCCGCCACGTGTCCGACTAATTCATAGGATCTTGATCGCAGGGATCCTCCCGTCACGATTACCTGGGCCTTTTGCGAAGGGGCGAGTTCCATGGCAATATTGATGGCGTTCGTTATAATGGTGACCTCTTTCCCTTTTAAGTGTTTCACTACGGACATAAGGGTGGTCCCGCCGGTACAACCGATGACGCTTCCTTCCGGGATTGCTTCGGCTGTGGCAATTCCAATGGCCCGTTTTTCCCGGGCATAGGCTAATAGTTTTGAATGAAAGGGCAGCTCTTCGTCGGAATCCACCAGACGTGCTCCTCCATGGGTCCGCTGCAAGGAGCCTCTCTCCTCCAGCACATCCAGGTCGCGTCGTATCGTTGCTCTCGAAACCCCGAGCAGTACCGCTAATTCATCTCCATCGACGATTTCCCGTTTCCCTAATTCACTTAGAATAAGTTCGAATCGTTTTTCCCGAATCATGTTTCCTCTCTCTTCAAAAGCATAACCGAAATCTTGATTTGATACAATATGTGCTCATTGATAAGTTAAAACGATCAAAAACGATTAAAAATTGTGTAATTTTTATTGACAAATGATCGTTTGCTCCGTAGTATATCAAATAACAACGAAAAAAGAGGAGCATATGGCAATTCCTATTAATACGCTGACAAAGCATCTCGATGAGTATCATCGCGAACTATACGGGTGTGTTCATACCGCAACAGAAATTACGGCTCAGCCTGCGCTATGGCGGCAGACCGGAGCCTTAATAGAGAAGCTCCTTCCCAAGCTTGTTTCTTTTTGGGGTACGAGCTCGAACCTCCTTTTCTCCGGGGCCGGAAGTTCTCACTATGTCGGAATGTCGATCACCCCGGCATTGAAAAGAGTTTTTTCAACGGTAGAAGCTATTTCATCGACCGAAATTGTGATGGATCCCGAATCCTCCTTTCCCCGAGAAGAATTTGTCCTTATCTCTTTTGCACGTTCGGGAGAAAGCCCTGAAACCAATGCCGTCATAGCGTTGGCCGAGAAGCTGCGTCCCGGCTCTGTTAAGCACGTGGCTATCACCTGTAATCCCGATGGCACATTGGCACACATTGTCGATGGCTTGGGAGAAAGAGGATTTGTCATAGCCCTGCCGGAAGGAACAAATGATAAGGGGCTGGCGATGACCTCTTCCTTTACCTCAATGGCTGTGGCTGGTTTCATGCTGCCTGCCGTGGTGCATGGTGATGTCGGCAGGTACCGGGAAAAGGTCGATGCTTTGGCGAACATAGGGGAACGGTTTCTGAATGATTTTCCTGAACTGGCATCGCGTATGGTGCGGGAAGGTTTCCAGAGAATCTTTTTTGTGGCGTCCAGGCCTTGTTTCGGGGGAGCCTTGGAGGCCCACCTAAAAGTTCAGGAGCTCTCCGGGGGGGAGGTCATGGCAAAAGCCGAGGATACGTTAGGATTTCGTCACGGTTTTATGGCAGCCGTCGATTCGGAAAGCTTACTTGTTCTTCTCTTTTCATCCGACCCCTATCGGCGATTGTATGAAATTGATTTGGCAAAAGAACTACACAGAAAAAAGATGGGAAAAAAGATAGTGGCAATCTGTAATAAGAGGGAGGATGTAGAGGGCCTTGCCGATTATATCTTTCAGACCGATTCAGCCATTGATTCCGATGATGATAACCGTGCCATGGTGATAACCCTGGCAGGCCAGATCATCGGATTTTTTGTTGCATTATCATTGGGCCTCAACCCCGATGCCCCTTCGCCGGAAGGGGTGATACATCGAGTGGTGAGCGGCGTTACGATCTATCCCTATTCAGATGTCTGTGAGAATAAAGCGTAATGCGTGACATTTTTGAAGAACTCATAGCGGCCCGAGAAACCGATGATCCTTTTAGCCTCTATTCGGTATGCTCGGCAAATCAACTTGTTCTTGAAACTGCGGTACGTCGTTCCGTACGTAGCGGACTGCCGCTCCTTATCGAGGCTACGGCCAACCAGGTAAACCAGGAAGGCGGTTATACGGGTATGCAACCTTCCGATTTTGTCGCAAGGCTCCAGGGGCTATGCGACCGTTACGGAGCAGACCGGGAAAGCATCGTTTTCGGCGGCGACCACCTGGGACCTTATCCCTGGAGGAAACTGGCAGCGGAAAAAGCCATGCAATCGGCTGAGACACTTGTGCGGGCCTTTGTTGCTGCGGGGGCCCGTAAAATACACCTCGACGCAAGTATGCATTTGGGAGGGGATACCACCGCAGTTCCTGATCCGAGAATCGCTGCGTCGCGGGCGGCACAGCTTTGCAGGGCCGCGGAAGATGAATATGAAAAGGCAACCACAAAGGGCAAGCCTTTTCTTCCTCCCGTCTATGTTATAGGAACGGAGGTGCCCGTTCCCGGGGGGACCCTGGATGACGACTCGGAACCCGGGGCGGGGCCTGCCCCTACAAGCTATGCATCGCTGCTTTCCACCCTTGAGCTTCATGAAGAGGCCTTTTACTCGTTTGGGCTTCATGATGCCTGGAAGCGGGTCATCGGGGTTGTTGTGCAGCCCGGATTGGAGTTCGGCTCGGAGATCGTCCATCCGTACGAAAGAAAGCATGCCGAAGAGCTCAAGCAAATTTTCTCGATAAAAGCACATCTCTTTTTCGAGGCACACTCTACCGATTACCAGAGCAGTGAGGCGCTGCGCTCTCTGACCCGTGATGGGTTTGCTTTTTTAAAGGTTGGTCCGGCCCTGACCTTTGCGTATCGTGAAGCTCTTGTCGGTCTTGCCTATATCGAACAACGACTTCATGGAAGAAGCAAAAATCGAATTCTCGAATCCTTGTCCCATATCATGCGCCGTGACGACAGATACTGGCGTGACTACTACGCCAAAGGGGATGATACCGAACTCATCTTTTCCTTATCGGACCGGGTCCGATACTACTGGGACGATCCTTCGTTGGTGCAGGAGGTCGAACAGCTTTTTCAATCCATTGATGCTCACGAAAGAGTTACACCGGGGCTATTTTCGCAATATCTACCCCGTTTTTCCGGTCCTCACACTACATCAATGTTTCTTTCTTCGGGCCTTCATGATCCCCGTGAATTCGTTATGTACGCCATTGATGCCGAATTATCACGCTATGAACAGGCGTGCTTTTCGAACAGAGGATGTGTTCATGCCAAATAAGCTCGTTTCTTCCGACTTTTTCGAAAGGGAATCAGTCCTTGCCGCCATCCTTTTAACTCCCGCTTTGCTGATTGTTTTGGGGGTACTTATATTTCCAATGGTTACTTCTCTGGGCCTAAGCTTTACCGATTTGAAGCTCACGAAACCGGGAAGCGGACTTTTTATCGGCTTTAAAAATTATGTTGCGGCCCTCAAAGCTCCTCTGTTTTGGGCTTCGATGTTGCGTACGACTATCTTTGGTGTTTCGACTGTTCTAACGGAAACCTGCTTGGGAGTGGCAATCGCCATGCTGCTTAATCAGAAATTTCTGGGGCGGGGATTCGTACGGGGGCTTGTCATTCTTCCCTGGGCATTGCCCTATGTGGTAAACGGCATCATGTGGAAGTGGATTTTTGATGCGAATTACGGAGCTTTCAATGCAGCATTGACCCAGCTTGGTCTTATCGATACATACAAAATCTGGTTGGGCAATCCCAAGGCCGCGATGGTCATCGTCATTTGCGCAAATATATGGAAGGAGACCCCTGTTGCCGTTATTCTCATACTTGCCGCTTTGCAGTCTATACCGGCAGAACTCTATGAAGCCGCAGCTATTGACGGGGCAAGAAGCATAAGACGTTTTTTTCGAATAACATTTCCTTTGCTCAAACCGATCATTATTACCTTGATCATTATAAAAACAGTATGGGCACTTAAAGAATTTGATCTTATCTATATCATCACAAAGGGCGGACCGGCAAATGGTACCAACATGTTTTCGTACTACATATATCAGAATACCTTTCAGTTCCTTAATTTCGGTTATGGCTCTGCCCTTGCGTATTTACTCACAATCCTGACGATAGGACTCTCCATGCTTTACATGAAAAGTTTGAAAGGAGGCTTGGATGTCGAAGGGTAAGCACAAACCCTGCCCCGGCACGGAACAGAACGGGGAGGTAAATGATGGTTGGCGAACATAAAAAGGGCGGCCGGGTGTTGCTCTATGCTGCGGTGTTGTTTGTCTGTTTAAGCATATTGATTCCATATCTCTGGCTTGTCATCAGTAGTGTCTCCCATCGGGTGGAGTTAACCTCCATACCGCTAAAATGGATACCCGATTCGTTAAATCTGGAGAATTACCGCCAGATTGCGGCCGGTAGCAGCGGGATCAATGCTTCGCTGAAATATGGATTACTCAACAGCCTGATCATCGCGGGGGTTGCTACCTTGTTTTGCCTTTTTGCGGGCTCCCTGGCAGCTTATGCCTTTTCACGGTTGCGCTTTCGGGGAAAGAATGTCGTCTTTTCTTTTATCCTTGTAACACAGGTCATGCCGATGATCGTGCTGATCATTCCGATCTATATCATCATGAGCAAGATCGGATTGCTGAATACCATACCGGCCCTTATTATAGCGGACTGTGCGTTTATTCTCCCCCTTGTGATTTGGCTGATGCGCAGCTTTTTTGAGTCTATTCCCAGAAGTCTGGAAGAGATGGCGTGCATCGATGGTTGCTCACGTTTCGGAACAATTTTTAGGATTGTTATGCCCCTCTCTACGCCGGGGCTGGCGGCAAGCGGAATATTTGCCTTTATCATTGCCTGGAATGAGTTTTTCTCCGCTCTTATTCTTAGTTCCACAATCAAGTCGAAAACCATCAGCGTGATTATTTCCGAATACTCAAGCAAAGTCGGCGTAGATTATGTTGCGATGGCCGCGGCAGGTGTTGTCGCCAGCATTCCTCCCGTCATTTTGGCCTTATTGTTTCAAAAGTATATTGTTCAAGGTTTAACTGCAGGATCTGTAAAGGGATAGTCTTTTCGACTTTCTAAAAACAATACCCGTGAAGGGAAAGGAGTGTTTAGTATGAAAAGGAAGGTAATTGCTTTTCTTCTGGCCTTTATGCTGGTTGGCGGAGCGCTTTTCGCATCTGGGGATGCCGAGAGTGCGGAAAAGATCACGGTGATCATGCCCCGACATGAGATGGACTTGGTGGGCATTTGGGAGCGACAGACAAGAGAGTTCGAGGAGTCCACGGGAATTCAGGTGGAGTTTATTCAGATGTCATGGGATGAGGTCCAGACCAAGGTTATGACCGATCTTGCGGCAGGCGGCAATTCCTATGACGTGATTGAATTCGACAATGGCTGGATTGAGAAATTCGCGGCTGCCGGTTGGGTGGAACCGCTGAACGATTACGGTGACAGCAATTATTTTAGCACCCTTTTGCCCGGCTTACTGAATACCTTTACGGTAGACGGGAAAATTCTCGGTGTCAGCTGGAATAACGATACCCGATTTTTCTTCTACAACAAAGCAATGTTGGAAAAGGCAGGAATTGCTGCTCCTCCCAGAACATGGGCGGATGTTGTGGTACAGTCCGAGAAGGTGAAACGCGCAGGACTTACCGATTACCCGATAGCCGAATACTGGAACCAGGAATGGGCCCTTGCAAACTCTTTGGCTTTTTATCTTTACAGCTTTGGGGCGAACTACTTTGATAAGGATGGAAACATCACGATTAATAAGCCGGAGGCTGTGGAGGCCCTTCAGTTTATGTACGACATGCTGTATAAACAGAAGATTGTCAATCCTTCCAGCATTACCCTCTCTCAGGAGGCCGCAGCCGACCTCTTCTACCGCGGTTCGTCGGCATTCTTCTTTCAGGGACCTCCCAGTACATTCAGCTATGCCAATGACCCCACGAAGTCACAAGTCGTCGGAGATGTAGAGGTGTCCGAATGGCTTCCTGCAAAGGCCGTTGGTCTGCAGGCTACCCTGACCCTTCCCGAGGCCTTTGCCATTCCAAAGGCGAGCAATAATAAAGAGGCTGCATGGAAGTATATTCGCTATATGATCTCTCCAGAGCGCGATAAAGAGCGGGCCATGGAGATCGGAAGTCTGCCGCTGTTTAAGAGTTCCTACAATGATCCTGATCTGCTTGAAAAGTACCCGTACTGGGTTCAGTTTGGAAAGCAGTCCGCCGTTGCTCAAGCTCTTCCGCTCGTGGACTGGTATGATGAACTTGTACAAAAAACAATTGTTGCGGTGCAGCAGATGTTCCAGGGAACAAAGAGTGCACAGGCTGTTGGGGACGAAATCGCCGAATTTCTAAAAGGCAGAGAATACAACGGCATGACCCTGCATGAGTAGCGTATAATTTCGGTCGTGGGGGGAGCCTTAGGGATAAGGCTCCTCTGAATATTTCCGTAGAAAGAAATTACGTTCCTTCAATCACCAGGATTCGGAACAGTAGGTAAGGAGATCCCTGTGCCAGAAAAAGTGCTTTTCGCCGGTGATGCAAACATTGATTTCATTTTTTCCGATCTCGATACCCCGCCTCAGGAGGATAGGGAGGTCTTCTGCAAAGGATATACAGCCGCGCTCGGCGGTTCCGGTACCATAACCGCTGCCGCATATGCCCGTCTGGGAGGATCGTGTGATTTCTGCGGCCTGTTGGGAGATGACGCGAACGGCCGTCAGGTCATGGAGTATCTCCGGACTGCGGGTGTCGGGCTTACGCTCCTGCGCCGCATAGAAAGCGTAGAGACAGGTATCACGGTAAGCATGATACATGGCTCGACTCGCACCCAGGTGACCTA
Source organism: Sediminispirochaeta bajacaliforniensis DSM 16054 (assembly GCF_000378205.1). Classification (NCBI taxonomy): domain Bacteria; kingdom Pseudomonadati; phylum Spirochaetota; class Spirochaetia; order Spirochaetales; family Spirochaetaceae; genus Sediminispirochaeta; species Sediminispirochaeta bajacaliforniensis. Next base: position 74,255 of record NZ_KB899416.1, read on the forward strand.
TCGTGGAAACCTTGATGTAGTGGATGAAACAGAGACCCTCAAGCAGGAAATGCACTGCTACGGCCATCTCCACCTCTCCGGGATATACGGGACAACGCAATTTCTTCCGAATGTCACCCAGGTTCTGCAAGCCGCACATGATGGGGGATTGACGACTTCTCTTGATACACAGTGGGATCCTTCCCAAACATGGCCGTTTGCCGACCAATGGCTGCCGTATATCACGTGGTTATTTGTCAACGAATCGGAAGCGATATCCCTTGCAGTCAGGCACTGCGGGATATCGGATAGAAAGCCTGATTGGAAAATGGCATGGGAGGCACTTGTTAAGCAGACTCCTTGTCCAATCATTAAACTGGGACCAAAGGGAAGCTATATGGGGGGGGAACTCTACCCTCCCGTGGATATCGATCACGTATACGATCCTACAGGTGCCGGAGACAGCTTTGCCGCGGCGTTTCTGTATGCAACGATCGAAGCGGGACAGGATGCCTGTCGGGCAATTCACCTTGCTCAGGCAGCAGGGGCCCTGGCCTGTACCTTTCCCGGCGGTAATTCCGAAAGCTTTACCCGTGAGAAACTCTATTCGATGGTGGCCCCCCCCCTCCTTTAAACTTTCCGCATACAATTTTCTCTATGCCTATGGTATCATAGAGAGGCGAGGGATCATCATAGATGAGATCGACAAGGTCTCCCTCTTCCTCTCATTATGATTGGAGTGCTGTATGACGGAAAATCTTCAACTCCTTGAACTGGTTGAAAAGGACCAGCTGGACGAAGTGCTGCGCGGTTTTACCCAGATCACGGGGGTTTCGAGTTTCATCATCAGTCCCGAAGGCGAACCAATCAGTGAACAGTACAATTGGACGCATCTGTGTAGTGACTATTGTCGGTCCACGGAGAAGGGAAAGCAGCTCTGTTATAAAAGCGATCGCTACGGGGCAGAGATGTCGGCGAAGCTGAAAAAGCGTGTCAGTTATACCTGCCTGAATGCAGGATTGATCGATTGTACCTCGCCTATCATTGTTGGAAACTATCATATCGCCAGTTTTATGTGCGGCCAAATCCTCTATAAGCCCATCGATGAGGATTGTGCCCGGCGGCATGCCTGTGCGATAGGAATCAAAGATCTTGATGGCTATCTTCAGGCCGTCGGCAGTATTCCGATTATCAGCCCCGAACGGATGGATGCCATTGTCGATTTCCTGCAGGTGATAACCCGGACGATAAGTGAGCTTGCTTGGAATACGTATGTGCATTCCAAACAGACGCGGCGTTACCTGGATCGGATCATCAATATGGTTAGTGATGGAATTGTCTCGATTGATACGCACGGACGAATTTCCATGGCAAATGATGCCGTCGGTTACATGACGGGCTTTAACAAGCATGAGATCATTGGTCAGGACTTTTCCGAATTTCTCGGTGATGATGATTCCCTGTCGACCTATGAAAAGATGCTTTCCACCGTCAGGGAAAAAGGACATGGCAGGGCGGCAATACAACTTGCCACTGCCTCAGATAAAAAAATCCCCGTCCAGGTCTCCTTTGATAAGGATAAAGAGCAGCAGGCCCACCTTGCCTGTGTGGCGGTATTACGGGATGTTTCTCAGGAGTTTGCCATTGAGCAGTTGAAGGAAGATCTCATCGGTATGATGACGCATGACCTGAAAAACCCTGTTTTTTCCATCCAGAAGGCGATGCAGCTTTTATCCTCCGGTGTTCTCGGGACCCTGAATCCCGAACAGGATGAGGTGGTAAGGCTTTCTCTTGGTACGACACAACAGCTTTCGCGAATGGTCATGGATTATCTTGATATCTATCAGCATGAAAACGGCGAACTGCGGCTTCGTAAGGAGATCTTGGATATGCGAACGATACTCAGGCAGAGTATCGATCAGATCGAATTAATTGCGCAGGAGAAGGAAGTCGCTATTGTGTACAATCCGCCGACGGGGGCGTTAAATTTTATGGGCGACCGTTTGCGTCTTATTCGCATATGTCTGAACCTATTGGAAAATGCCATAAAATTCAGTCCTTTCGGCGGAACGATTCACATAGAGACTCGCTATGTTTCTCTCCGTGATTGTCCCTATCTTTCGGAATGCCTGCTTGATCGGAAAAAGGATGAACAACACTACGTCTTGACGGAAATTAGCGACCAGGGGCCCGGTATTAAAAAGGGTGCCGAATACGCCATTTTTGATAAATTTTCTACTTCCAGATGCCGGGATTCCTGCATCCCGGGAGGGGGGGGGCTTGGGCTTGCCTTCTGCAAACTGGCGGTAACGGCACATCATGGTGTGATCGGGGTTGCTTCGCCTGTCTGTTCGGATCGGAAAGGAGAGCTCTACGGAAGCCGTTTCTACTTTCTTCTCCCTGCCGATACGAAGATCAAATTTCAAACGGCGGGTATCGAACTATAGCAGGACAATAAGAGGCGTATCAGAAAGGGGAAGGGTATGGAAGGAGAAAATCAATCAACAATTTTTATCTGCGATGACCATCCTCTCTTTCGTTGCGGTCTGCGTTTAAGTCTGAAGCAGCTGTCGAATTTTGAGGTCGTCGGTGAGGCGGAGAACGGCTTTGACGCGGTGGAACGTATCATTGCTTGTAAGCCGGATATGGCATTGGTCGATGTCGATATGCCGGGGCTCTCCGGAATCAGTGCCATCAAGGTTCTTCGCAAGGCCCTGCCGAAGTTGAGAATTCTTGTATTGTCGGCACTCGAGGATGATCACTATGTCCGTGATGCCATGGCTGCCGGTGCCGACGGCTACCTCCTTAAGTGTGTTGATATCGATGCCTTGGTTCAGATTATCGGCAGCCTCTGTAAAGGGATTCCCGCGGTTTCTCCCTACTTACTGAATCTGACCATTGATGATCTTTCTGGTGCAAAGGATTCCGCTTCTTCTCTGACCACAAGAGAGAAGGATGTTTTACGATGTATACTGGAAGGAAAAGAGAATAAAGAGATAGCGGATGAGCTTTTCATCAGCTGCGAGACGGTGAAGAGTCATATAAAACACATTTTCAGCAAGTTGGAGGTGACCAACCGGGTCCAGGCCGTTCAGGTTGCCGCAGAAAAAAAGATTCTTAACTCTTAGTATAGTCAATTAATTACTGCAGAGACCATATCCTCTTAAAATCCCCCTTTTGGGGGATAATCTTCCCCCCTTTTGCGCGATTTACCGCTGTTAGTACCCCATCTATAGTGTAGACAGATATGTAGGGAAACAAGGGAGGTGCGGAAATTATGGTTAAGGTCGACGAAGAGGGCGGCGCCAGAAGGATAACGCTTCACATAAACGATGATGAGCACCATTTGGTCGTCGAACCCCAAGAGACCCTGCGTGAGGTTTTGCACGACAGGATCGGCTTAACAGGAACGAAGGAGATGTGCGATAGAGGTGCCTGCGGCTCCTGTACCGTAATCATGGACGGCAGACCGGTGCTTTCCTGCATGACGCTGGCGATTGAATGCGAGGGACACCGGATTGAAACCATCGAACAGATCAACAAAATGGGGCACCCGTTGGTACAGGCGTATGCCGACAACCATGCAATGCAGTGCGGCTATTGTACGCCGGGTTTTGTGGTAACGGCGAAGGCCTTGTTGGACCGAAATGCAAATCCGTCGAAGGAAGAGATTATTTCGGCTCTGGAGGGCAACATCTGCAGATGCGGAACATATCCGGCACATGTAAGAGCGGTGCAGGACGCAGCCAAAAGATTACAGGAGAAGGAGGCAGTCTGAAATGTCCGACGAACCGAAAATCATGGAATATGAGCCCCAGGTTCATGACAGATACATCCCGGAATCCTTTGAGTTTCTTGGAAAACGGGGCATAGCGCGAATGGACGGCAGGGAAAAAGCGGGCGGTACGGCTCAATACACCCGTGATGTGAGCCTGCCCGGCATGCTCTATTGCAAGATCATGATGTCGCCTTATGCGAATGCCGTTATCAAGAGTCTCGATACATCAAAGGCTGAGGCCTTGCCCGGAGTACGTGCGATCTTACGTTTCGATGACCCGGAATTGCAGAACAAGGCGCTGCTCGGGACGAATACGAAGTTTAATGCGGGCCACCTCGCTTCTGACGGGCAGGCCTTTTACAAAGGCAAGGAAGAACTTGCCGTTACCCAGGAACAGTGGATGCAGGGGGGGGGCCGGGTCCTTGACGGCTTTGCATGGTGGGAAGGTGCCCATTCGGGTGTCGCCGTCGCCGCCGAAAGCCTTCAAATAGCAGAAGAGGCTATCAATCTGGTGGAGGTTGAATGGGAAGAGCGGGATGTGGTTCTCAATCCCATAGAGGCCCTTAAACCCGGTGCTCCTCCCGCTGCTCCGGAGCTGAACGACAAAAACAACATCCTCAGAAAGGTACGCATCGAGCACGGGGATGTGGAGAAAGGCTTCCAGGAAGCGGATAAAGTTATCGAATTCAGCATCAAGCGGAACCCCTATTCGGTAGCCGACGCCGAACCCATGAGTGATGTCATCCTCTGGAGGGGAGACAACATGGAGATTTGGGCCCATCAGCAGCAAGCCTATGACGGGAAGTGCCTGCTGAGCGCGGTAACGGGCGTTCCTCTCAATAAGATAAAACTCCATGTCCCGTATCAGGGCTGCCACTTCGGCGGAGGCGGAAACCCCATGATGCACCATACCCACGGGGTGCATGTGGTCAGCGCCATCCTGTCGAAGCGCACAGGGCGGCCGGTCAAAACCCTCTACAATCGACGGGACAATTTTTATTCCCTTTCTCAGGATGCGGATTCCAATGCCCACTTCAAGGTCGGTTTTACGAATGACGGAACCATCACTGCGGTCAAGATCGATAATATTGTGGCGAAGATGGGACAGTACGGTATCGATCATTTTGAAGACAACACCCGTATTCCTAACCTGCTTCTTAACTACGTAGAGGCCCAAACAAATGTTGCACCGGCCTGGTGGTTCCGCTGCGAGCAGAACCACAACTGTTTCTGCTTTAGTGCGGTCTTCGCTCACGTTGCTGAAGCAACGGGCCTGGATCCGACGGTCGTTGCCCTGAAGAACGATGGTGTAGGCGGCAAGGACATGAAGTATCTTTCCAAATTCAAGAAAGAACACGGATTTCCGGATCGGGACAGCCTCGCCGAAATCATTAAGAAGGGTAAAGCGGCCATAGAGTGGGACAAGAAGTGGCATGAACCTGGAAACAAGATGCTGCCGAATGGAAAGCTGCACGGCATCGGTTTTACCTGGGACCATGAATGGGACGATAACAGAGGATCTGCAAGTGCCGGCCTCATCATGCATTGTGACGGTACGGTGGACATTCTGGCACAAAAGTCGGACGACGGCGTCAATCCCATGACTACCCACTGTGAGATCGTTGCAGAGGAGCTCGGGCTGAAACTGGAAGATGTGAACTGGCGCTTTTTTGAAGAGACCGGTTTCCAGATGATGACCCCGGACGGTTCCTGCAACTTGTGTACCGACGCATATGTGAGCTGCAACATGGCAAGGAAAGCCAAGAAGAAACTCCTCGAATATGCCACAACGCCCATCAAACTTATTGAAATTGAATATCCACCTGCGTTTCCCAACCGAAAACCGGAAGAACTTGACGTCAAGGACAGTATGGTTTTTGTAAAGGCTGATCCGAGTATCAGTGTACCTGTAGCGGAAGTGGTCAAACGGACCGTATTGAATCAGGCCGGTAGTCGGGCTCCGCTCTTTGAGTGGGCCTATCACCGCCAGGGCCGCTATGGTTGTGAAGAGGGACGGCACCGCCTATGTCGGCAGGGATATTTTTCAGAGGTTGAGGTCGATCCAGAAACGGGTGAAGTGGATATCAAGAAAATCGTCAATATCAACGACGTAGGCAAGGCCCTAAGTCCCGACACCTGCGAAGGCCAGCAATACGGTGGTGCATATATGGGAGCAGGTCGAGGCATGGCGGAAGAGGTTGTGTACGACCCGAAGACCGGTGTCAAACTGAATGGTAATTTGATCGACTACAAGGTTTGGACATTTCGCGATATCGAAGCCACGGAAAACATTCTTGTAGAGACCGGAATGGGCTACGGCCCCTATGGATTGGTCGGTATAGGAGAGGATTGTGCTACTGTCGTTCCTTTTGTAATCGGGAATGCGATCCATAACGCTATTGGGGAATGGGTCGATGAACATCCGATGACGCCGAATAAGGTCATCAAAGCAATCCAAAAAGCCAAAGAAAAGGGGGTCTTCTAACATGGTACGGTTCAAACATTTTGACGCTTCAACAGTAGAAGAAGCGGTTGAGCTCCTCTACAGGTTCGAAGGCAAGGCAAAAGTGATAGCAGGCGGTACGGATATCGTCGGCTTTTACAAAGACAATATCCTACCGACACCCTACGAGGCGTTGATCAATATCAAGACCATTCCGGGGCTCGAGGAGATAAAGGAAGAGGATGGGTTTTTACGAATCGGAACTCTGGTTAGGCTTGAAGATATCGCACACAATACAGCGATCCAGGAGAACTATACCGCGCTGGCTCTTGCCGCACGGCATGCGGCCTCTCCCCACATCCGAGAGATGGGGACTATCGGCGGAAATGTCTGCCAGAATTCGCGGTGCTGGTATTTCAGAACCCCGAATAACCGTTTTTCCTGTGCCAGAAAGGGTGGAGATGAGTGCTTTGCTTCAGAAGGAGATAATCGCTATCACTCGATTTTTGGCGATGTAAAGGATTGTCTGGCGGTGAATCCGAGCGATACGCTTCCTGCACTGATTGCCCTCGGGACAAAGATCGTAACCTCCAAGCGGACCCTTGATATCACAGAGATGTTCCCGGAAAAGGATCCGACGAGAATGCATATTCTCGATCCGGATGAGATTATTACCGAATTTCAGATTCCGGCCCCTGCTGCCGGAATGAAGAGTTCATGGAAAAAGTTTGCTATTCGTAAGTCCATCGATTTCCCGATTGTCAACTGTGCAGCCGCCGTTACCATAGCGGACGGCAAGGTTGAGGATGCGATGCTTTGCCTTAATGCTGTTTACTACAAACCCTACGTTCCTGCGAGGGCAGTTGCCTATCTTAAGGGAAAGGTCCTGGACGAAGAAGTCGCCGAAACAACGGGAGAGGCGGCCGTTTGGGGGGCAAAGCCTCTGGCCATGAACGAGTACAAAATTCAGATTGCAAAAGGTCTTATTAAACAGACCCTGTTGGCCTGCAGATAGCCGGTTCATGAGGTCCGGCCGGTGTCGGCCGGGCCGTTTCGATGTAATAACGCCCAAGGAGGAAGCCCTGTGTCGACATTGTGGAATACCCGGTATGAAGAATTAACTGAATTTATAAAAGAAAAGCCGCAGGTCGTTATAAAGGAGGACAGCGTCAGCATCGATGAGGCTGTACGGCAGGATTTTTATAAAAAGTTCAACAACACGCGGAGCTCCTTCCTCGCCGAATACTATTCAGATTGGTTGGATGAGGCCCAGTTTCTCAGCACAAAATATAGCAGGGTCGAAGGAGTGCTACGGCAACGACTTCAGCTGGAATCTATTCTCATGCCTGTTTCTTTACGACGATTTCTTTCCGACCCGATAAACGAGGTTACCAGGGAGCTGTTTGATCCTCTTTTTGAATTACTTCAGGAAAAAATCGAACCGGAGGAGTTCGAGATAGAGGCGCATGAAAATCTTCGTGACTCTTTTCGTAAGCTGTATCAGACAGGGTATATCAATTGGTTTGTTCTCTCGCTTATGGAAAAAATCGAGCCTGAAACCCTTTTTTTCGTGCCCCTTCCCGAGCCTTCATCCAAGCAGATTATTAAACATCGTGATGAGGTCAGAGAGCACGTGCCTACGCCTTCTCCTACACGGACATTGGGATTTGGGGTGGAGCGTCGGGAGATTGTTTCGGTTCCCGATTTCATTGTCCATAGTGCACGTCTCGGTAAGTATGTTGCATTTCGGACAAAACTTGGAAAGGCAATCTGGAAGGCATCATACTACAGCGAAAATCGAAACTGGTTTTCCATCGCCGACATGATTGACTCCTACGGAGTCTCAGAGTTACAGCCGGATCTTTTACTCTACACAGGTGACGATCTTGAGGACCTCTCTCTTGTAGCTGATGCCGAGAAATTTTGTCGCCCGGATATGGCGATTTTCTTTACCGATCAACTGACTGGAGAGAGGTATCGCATAAACAAAAAAATGGATGATGTAAGAATCGACCATAAAATTCTCAAACCAGCTAAAGGGAGTGTTGTCATTGCAAAAGATCATTTGCCTCCTGAGACAATAAAGGATCTGGACCGGCATACGGAAGTAATCCATTTCGGCTTTAATAATCTAAAGTGGGAGACAATGCTGCACCTGCTTGAAGTATGAGAAATCACGGAGGAAACCATGTCTCTTAACATCGTTGTATGTATAAAACAGGTCCCAAACCCCGACTATTTTTCAAAGATCACCCTGGATCCGGAAACCGGGGCGATTAGTCGGAAAAATATTCCCACGATACTGAACCCGGTAGATGAAAACGCCATAGAAGAAGCGCTCAGGCTTCGCGAGCAGTTTTCGGGTAAGGTGACGGCTCTCAGCATGGGGCCGCCCCAGGCAAAGGAGGTCCTCGATTGGGCGTTGACATTGGGAGCCGATGAATCGGTGCTCCTTTGTGATCGGGCCTTTGCCGCAGCCGATTCGCTTGCCACCGCCTATGTTCTGGCCGCAGGTATCAGAAAGATCGGTAATGTCGACATCGTCTTGTGCGGAAACGAATCGGTAGATGGTGCCACCGAGCAGGTGGGACCCCAGGTTGCCGAGTTACTGGATATTCCCCACATCTGTAATGCGACGGATATCTCTTTGCCGAATGGCAGGCAGGCTGTGGTCAGGCGGAATATCGAGTATGGCCATCTGACAATTGAAGGGCGATTGCCGCTCCTTATCACCGTGTCGAGGGAAATAAACCAACCGAGAACGGCCACGGCCGAAGGTATCCTTACCTTGATGGATAAAGTGTCGCGAACATGGGGGCTAAGGGTCATTGAGGTGGACAAAGAGGCCATCGGTCTCTCTGGTTCTCCGACGCGGGTAGGAAAGAGCTATGAGCAGAAACTCGAACGGGAGCGAATGATTCTTACTGGTTCCGTGGATGAGATGGTCGCAGCCGCCATCAAAAAGCTCAAGGCCGAGGCGCTTGTTTAGAAAAGGGAGCGAAAGCATGAATGCAATACACGAGGTGTGGATCTGGGCGGAACAACGAGATGGAAGGCTGATGGAAGTTTCTCTTGAGATTCTTGGAAAGGCCTCCGAGCTTGCAGAAGCGATAGGAGGGGGTACTGCCGCGATACTCATTGGTGACGAGCTTTCGCCCTTGGCCCGGGAGTTGCTCGCCTATGGTGCGGATAAAGTCTATCTTTTCAGCGATCCCCGACTTACCTATTATCAAAGCGATGCATACACAAGGCTCATTAGCGATCTCCTTGAGAAACAGCGGCCGGAAATCTTGCTTTTGGGTGGTACCACCATTGGGATGGATCTGGCTCCCAGCGTTGCGGCAAGGATAAAGACCGGTTTAACAGCCCATAGCTGCAAACTCGAGATTGATAAAAGCGGAGACAAACCGCTATTGATGGCGGCCGTCCCCGGTTGGGGCGGCGGGATGATTGTCAATATCGCCTGTCCGGAACATCGGCCTCAAATGGTTACGGTGCGGCAGGGCGTGATGGAGAAACCTCCGCGGGATGACCATCATTCCGGAGAACTCATCCCCATGGAGGTACAACTCAACGAACGTGATTTTCGGGTGAAGTGCATCGAAATGGTTGAAACCATTCCGAAGGGGCCGCAAATCGATACCTCGGATGTTGTGGTCGCCGTGGGATACGGCATGAAATGCCAGGGCTCCTTACTGCTCCTGGAGGAGCTGACTGATCTGCTCCACGGTGCCTTAGGCGGTACGCGTCCGGCCCTGGACGAGGGTTGGATCCCCGAATGCAGCATGATCGGGGTAAACGGGAAGGCTATAGGCCCAAAGTTGTTGATTACCGTCGGAACATCGGGTGCAAATCATTATACAGCCGGATTTGTCAAAGCAGGTACGGTAGTGGCCATAAACAGCGATCCGGATGCGCCGATATTCGATGTCTGCGATATCGGTATTGTCGGAGACGCTTTGGAGGTGATTCCTGCGATGGTAAAGGCCTTGAAGGCCCTGTAGCCAAGAAGGCGATTACCGCCTGGGAGGATAGGTTTTCAGATGAAACAAGATGCCATTTTGATTACAAGTCTGGATAATGTTGCCACCGCTTTGCGGGATATGGAAGCGGGGCAGGCCTGCCATTTCCTGAAAGGAGAACAGGCGGTGAGTGTGGTTGTACAAGATGCCATTGTCTATGGCCATAAATTTGCCGTTGTGGATATTCTCAAGGGAGCCGACATCATAAAGTACGGCGAGGTAATGGGGCGGGCCACCGCAGACATTCCCCGGGGAGCCCATGCTCATGTCCAGAATATCGAAAGCCTTCGCGGTCGCGGTGATCTGAAACATAAGGGAGGTACATGAGATGGATTTCCTCGGATATGCACGAAAGGATGGCGGCGTGGGAACTCGAAACGATGTAGGAATCCTTTCAACGGTGATTTGTGCGAATGAGGTGGCGGAAAGAATCGCTCGGCAGGTCTCCGGAACAACATCCTTTTTGCATCATCAGGGATGCTGCCAGACCCCCGTTGATATTAATAGAGTCACCGATGTCCTTATCGGATTGGGGAAGAACCCCAATCTGGCGGCAGTTTTGTTGGTCAGTCTTGGTTGCGAAAGTACAAACGTCGGCCGGGTTGCAAAGTCCATTGCGGCAACGGGCAAGCCTGTTGAAATCGTTACAATCCAGGAAGGGGGCGGGGCAGCCAAGGCTGTCGCAAAAGGAATTCTACTGGCCCAAGCTATGGTAACGGCGGCAAGCGAGCTAAAACGGGAACTCTTTCCCATCTGTAAACTGGTGCTTGGTCTCAAATGCGGCAGTTCCGATACCACATCGGGGCTCTCTTCAAACCCGGTTGTTGGAATCCTTTCCGATCTCATTGTAAAAGCAGGAGGCACATCCATTTTGGGCGAGGTAACCGAATTTATCGGTGCCGAACACCTTTTGGCGCGTCATGCAAAGGATCAAGAGACTGCCGATGCAATTTTCTCCCTGGTGAACCAGATGGAAAACCGTGCCATGCAGATGGGCTTTGATATCCGGGGAGGTCAGCCAACCGGTGGAAATATCAAGGGTGGGCTCACGACCATCGAAGAAAAGTCTTTGGGAGCCATCGCCAAGGCGGGATCTGCAAAAATTCAGGCGGTGTATGAATATGGTGTTCGTCCCGATGTCGAAGGTTTGGTCGTCATGAACTCTCCCGGACGGGAACCGGAACTTCTCACCGGTTTGGCGGCGGCGGGAGCTACCCTTATCACATTTACAACGGGACGGGGGGCACCTCAGGGGTTTCCCTTCGTCCCTGTGATCAAGGTGACCGGAAACGAAAAGACCTGGGATAACCTGAAAGACCACATGGATTTCAACGTCTCCTCGGTGATAGACGGCAGCGAGAGCCTTGCGGATGCAGGAAACCGCCTCCTTGATGAGGTGGTTCGGGTCGCTTCCGGCAAGAAGACAAAGGCGGAAATATCGGGTTACACTAGTTCCATGGACATTTATATGGTGGGGCCGGTTATATAGCCGAACCTCCTTTTATCCGACGAGACGCTTCGCCATGTTCACCCAGTCGGTTATGTTGGATGGATTCCCTCCGAGGGTATGGTTGTCTTTCATGATGATCTCGACAACGTTGTTGTCCCGCGATATTTCCAGCTTCCTTTTGAGTTCTTTTTCTGCCGATTCCATGTCCATCTCAGACTGGGCCAAAGGGGTGGGTGAGGGTTTCATGGAATAGATGTACTTTTTCTGTAAAAGCTCACTCATTTTTTCCGGATCGGCCCAGGGAGAAACCGAAACGCGTCTGAGATTTCTTGCGGCCTTAACAATATGGAATCGGGGGTCCATGCCTTCACAGCACCCGTAGCAGGTAAGCCCGAAGCGCTCCATGATCTCTTTCTGATACGGGAAGATAAACTCGGCGAACATATCCGGAGAGATCCCTACGGTGATCTGACTCTCTGCCAATCCCCACATCGTAGAGAGTTTCGCCGGTTCAATGGACGGCAGTTCATCGGTATATCCGAGTCCGCCGGAACCGATAAATGTATAATTATTATTGGGATAGAGGAGCCCCCCCTGCTCCAGGAATTCCAGTTTTTTGAGTGTCCCCTGCTGTAGTCGTTTCATTAAGGCGTGAATAGCGTCCGGCCGATCAAAGAAATCAAGCATCATCTTGTCCATTCCCCGCAGCTGAGCGAACTCGTCGGTCATGCCAAAGGACCAGAACCATACGGTTCTGTTTTGTATTTTCAGAAAGGCGCCCATGATCTTTTCGGCAAGCTCCAGTAGCCTTTCCGTGGTGCCGTAATCCACGACGATTTCCGGATCCAAGAGGTTATCGATTTCATCATAGGAATCCATGATGGATTCGATGTGGTAGGCTCCCCCGTCCAGTTGCGTGGTAAAGGCATGACTCTTTTCTTCCTTGCCGCGGATTCTCCAGGGTGTTTCCGTATACACGTGGGGAAGATCAAAGACCGGTTCGACAACATAATCGTCGTTCATCTCGTCTCCCCAGAAGATTTGCTTTCGTAACGTAAGCTCCCAATGCCGAGCAATATCGTTTCGGCAGACCAGGCTTTCCTCCGGAATGATCTCATGCCAGCCGTTTTCAGGATCGGCAAAAATCATGGGGCGTTCATTATCCAAGCGGTTATGTCGGCTCCAGAGCCTCTTCCTCTCTTCCATTTCCGGCCTTTCCGCAATCTCCCTGACCCGTACCGCAAGGTGAGCCAGACACTCCTTGTCCTGAGTGCTCATATGTAAATCACTGTAATCGCAGTCCGTATAATCGACACGCACATTTAAGATGACGATACATGATCTTCTCCTTATCGTGTTTGTATTATTTTACACTTATAAATAATTTTTATCGTGTACGTACACGATACGGTATCATAGTTTATGAAAAAGTCAAGAGATGTGCGGAAGATCTTTTATTGATATGTGACAACATCATGATATCATGGCAATGATGTTCCTATGAGAAGAGGATTCCATTGAAGAAGCTAACAGTTAAGGATATTGCCCGACTATGTGGTGTTTCTATCGGTAGTGTCGACCGGGCATTGCATAATCGAAGCGGTATAAACGCAGATACACGGGCACGTATCCTGCAGGTTTGTGAACAACAGGGATTTCGGATAAACCGTTTTGCCCAATCGCTTTCCCGGCAGCAGTATCGGCTGGCGGCTATCATCCCAGAGAAGGGGGATGAATTCTATCGGATCGTTGAACAGGGGCTTCGAACTGCGGCGGAAGAGCTGAAAGATCTTAATGTTCACCTTGAGATCACAAAGACGAAAAAACTGGGCTATGAGGAAGAGAATGCATGGATGGAAACCTATCTTGCAGAAGGGTTCCATGGTGTTGCCGTCTGTGCCGGGCACATAAGTCGCCTTAATGTGGTTATTGATAAATTAGTGAGTTCAGGCGTTCCTGTCGTCACCATGGCTACCGATGCTCCGGAAAGTAAGCGGACCGCGACGGTTGCTGTTCCTCCGCAGAAGACCGGAGCAATTGTAGCATCCTACATGGGGCGATTCATTCACACTCCCGGAACAGTATGTGTCCTGACCGGAAGCAATCAGATAATGGACCATGCGTACAAGGCCGAAGGCTTTAAAGCTGCAATTAACCGTTACTGGCCACAGCTCAGGCTGGGAGAAATCCTGGAGACCGATGAAGATCCCTGCAGATTGAAGGCTGCGGTGAAAACACTCTGGGAGCGATATCCTGATTTGAAGGGTTTGTATTTGGTGACCTACGGCGGCCACTTTTGCGGAGAGGCAATGGAAGAGCTTGGAATTCAGAAGAAGGTCACCTTTATCGCAACCGACATCTATCGTCGTCTATGGCCCTATCTGGAGCGGGGAACTATCGACATGCTGGTTCATCAGAATCCTTTTCGGCAGGGCTATGAAGCCGTACAGCTTCTTTTTGACGGTCTTACCGGTAAGGAACAAGATCGAAAAGCATATAGGGTTTTTCCCGAATTCGTTATCAAAGAAACCCTGGAATTCTATCAATAAGCTTTTTACATCGTATAAAATTTATCGACTCCGAGGATTGCCGCACCCTTGAGGGTAGGAACGGATTGTCCGTCGCTGAATAGCAAAGCTGTTTGACGTGTTAGGCGGGGAAGGGAGAGTTCCCATACTCGCTTATCGATTCCCTTTTCCATGTAGCGACATTTTGAGGCGTATTCGCCCTCGATCAAGATGATTTCGGGATCGAAGAACATAATAATATTGGAGATTGCAATCGCAAACCAATTAATAACCTCGTCCAAAACGATTCTGGCCAGAGAATCACCTTCGTCGGCAGCATCGAAAACGGAAAGCAGACCCAACCCTTTACCTTCTTTAGCCAATGTGGAGCCCGGGTAATGCTCCAGCAAAGTGCGTACCCTGGTGAGTACTCTTTTTTCCGATATTTGCTGCTCGAAACAGCCGGAACTTCCACAGGCACAAAGTTCTGTCTCCTGCGGATTAATCAGGCTGTGTCCTATCTCACCGGAGAGAAAATGCTTACCCGCATAAATTTTCCCTCCGATGAGGATTCCTGAAGTGACCCCATGCCAGCCTGCGTCGATCAGCACAACGGTATCGTAGTTTTTTGCAAGACCAATCTTGCTCTCCCCATACGCCTTATAGCGTATCCAGTTGTCAAGATAGATGGGACAGTCCAAACCAAGCACGGGGGTAAGCTGTTCTTTTAGATTATTGTAGGTTCCCCAGGATGGGAAATAGGTTGAATGGATGCAGATGCCGCTTTCCGAGTCCACATTACCGTGAATTGCCACCATGCAAGCCAGGACTGTGGATTGCCTCTCCTCTGGCCTGCTGTTCCTTTCAATCAATATCTTCATTTTTTTTGCGATTTCCGGGAAGACCTCGTTTTCCCGTATGGATATTTCGTCTTTTTTCAGGCTTTTATAGGTAAGATCAGAGAGACGAAAATGAATTCGATCATATTTTATATGAAGCGAAATGATGAGCTTATTCTGAGCGTTGAAACGGTACAGCGAAGGCTTCTTTCCCCCTTCGTCCGTTGAAGAGCCCTTACCCGCAGCAACGATAATCCCCTCTTGCAGAAGATCCTCGTTAATTTTCATGACGGTCGTACGGCTCAGGTGGATTTTTTGTGCAATTGATGAGACCGATAGCATCTCTTTGCTGCGATACAACTCAACAATCAGTTTTTTGTTCTTTGATCGAATATTCTTGGGCTTGTTTCCATGCTCAGTCGTCTTCATGTGTGGAAGAGTAGGATGTTTTCTTCCGAAAGTCAAGGTTAATAGATAATAAAGTATTGATACAAAGTATCGAAATAAAGTTGACAAACAAAAAAACTATGATACCCTATTCCCATGGGGATGAAAAAATTTACAAAAGCTATAAAGGAGAACATATGACTCACGCTAACAGGCTTGGCCTTAACAGAATTATACAACCGGGTCTCTCTGTTACGGAATTCATCAAATTTGCCGCCGATTGTGATTGTACCGGCATTGAGCTGAGAAACGACCTGAAAGACAGCCGGGTTCTCGGTGGTGAACGTGCTGCCGATATCATTGCCGCCTGTCACGGCTTGGGGGGCGATATACTTACCATCAATGCCTTACAGCGGTTTAATGATCCCGTTTTATTTGAACAGAAGAAGGAGGAACTGCTGCTTTTGATGGCAGAGGCGGAAAAGGTCGGATGTAAGAATATCGTTCTTTGTCCGGTAAATGATCCGAAGGATGCTCGGGGAACGGAACAGCAACGAGAGGATTTCGTGCAGGCACTAAAAACATATGGACCGCTTTTTGAAAAGAAAAATATGGTGGGTTTGATCGAGCCTTTGGGTTTCCCTATCTGCAGTGTTCGATATAAGCAAGAAGCCGTCGCAGCAATTCAAAATAGCGGCTTCGATGCCCTCTACCGCATTGTGCACGACACCTTTCATCATTTTCTTTCCGAAGAAAAACAGGTTTTTCCTGAATGGACGGGCATGGTCCATATTTCAGGTGTATATGCCGGTAAGGAAAAAGATGCAATCACCGATGATGATCGTGTCTTGGTGGATGAACAGGACATAATGGATAACAAGAACCAGATTGCGCGGCTGCTTGACGGCGGTTGTGATTCCCCGATTTCCTTTGAACCCTTCTCTTCTTCTGTTCAGAAGCTTGGATTATCAGAGCTGAAGCAGAAGCTTACAAAAAGTATTCATTACATCTTCAATACATAATATTTCGTTCGGGAAAATAGTTTGCCATAACCTTTGGCACAATTTTGATCGCATGATCTGACTAAGGAGAAAATGGAAAATGCGAAAATTGAATTTAGGAATTATTGGGGCGGGAAGAATTGCCTATGTGCATGCACGAAGCATTACCTACAATATTCCACATGCGGAAATTAAGATCATCGCCGATCCCTATATGACGGATGAGGCAAAAAAATGGATTGCGGAATTTAATATCCAAACCATATCGAAAGACTATAAGGATGTGATCAACGATCCGGAAGTAGATGCTGTCTTGGTTTGTTCTTCTACCAATACGCACGCCCAATGTACCAGGGAAGCTGCCATTGCCGGGAAACATGTTTTCTGTGAGAAGCCGATCGATCTTGATATCCGGGAAATAAAAAAAACAATTGATGTCGTTGAAAAATCGGGAGTGAAATTCCAGGTTGGGTTCAATAGAAGATTCGACCACAATTTTATGGCTCTCCGCGAGGCTGTTGCCAAAAAAAGGATTGGAGAACTGCACCTGGTAAAAATAACTTCACGGGATCCGTCTCCGCCGCCCCTCGACTATGTCAAAGTGTCGGGCGGCCTTTTTATGGATATGACAATTCATGATTTTGATATGGTGCGATATCTCACCGGAAGCGAAGTCGATGAAATTTTTGCATACGGAAATGTCCTGGTCGACAACGCGATTGGGTCCGCAGGTGATATTGATACTGCCATCATAAGTATGAAGATGAAGAACGGGGCCATGGCCGTTATTGATAATTCCAGAAAAGCAGCATACGGATACGATCAGCGGGGTGAGGTCTTCGGTTCTCTGGGAATGATGGTGACCGGAAATGACACTCCTCATACCGGGACCTTTTGGGGTGAAGAGGGCGTCGTCGCGCAAAAGCCGTTGTATTTCTTTCTTGAGCGCTATAGGGAGGCCTTTTCTCATGAGATGATCGAATTTGTTCATGCCGTTGCCGAGGGGCGACCTGTTCCGGTTGGAGGAATTGATGGGCTGAATTCTGTTATTTTGGCTGCTGCTGCGGCTGAATCCTTGAAGCAGGGAAAGAGTATTACAGTATCGTACTAAGTCCGAATTGATAATTCTACCATTCTAAATGGTAGCATATTTATTTAATACAGAAGGGGGATCTTATGGAAAAAAGATTCGGTATGGTTTTGGTTCTTCTCTCATTATTATTGACACCAATTTTTGCCAATGGGAGTCAGGAGAGCTCATCCTCTCAGGAAGGCGGTAAAAGCTATAGGATCGCTTTTACCATGGCACTGCGTGATCAGTTCCTGTCGACCATGGAAAATGCATGCCTTGCAGAAGCAAAAAAAGAAGGGGTAAAGGTTGCTTCACAAGATGCACAACAAAGCAGTAATGCACAGCTTTCGCAAGTTCAGCAGTTTGCAGCCCAGGATTATGATGCTTTGATTGTCAACCTCGTCACTACTGACAATTCACAGACCGTTCTTAATGCAGCGGGGGATATGCCGGTGGTATTTGTCAACAGGGCCCCGGATGTCGATCTGGTAAAAGGTAAACAGACATATGTTGGCTCGGATGAACATAAATCCGGTGCATTCCAGGCTCAGGCATTGGCAAAGTTTTTTACGGAACGAAATGTAAAGACAATCAACTACGTCCTGTTACAGGGTACACTTGGACTGCAGCATACCACCCTGAGGACTTCTTCTGTGAAAAAAGGGCTTGAAGATGCCGGTTTTACCCTGAATCAGGTGTATCAGGATACTGCAGAGTATGATCGTGCAAAGGCCCTGAATAAAATGCAGCAGTTCATTGCCAGCGGCAAGAAGTTTGATTGCGTAATCTGTAACAACGATGAAATGGCATTAGGCGCGATTGCGGCTATGAAACAGGCTGGTTTGGATCCGAAAGAGATTCCCGTGGTAGGTATCGATGCAACAGCGGCCGGACTTACTGCAATGGAAAACGGAGAACTTTATGCCACCGTTTTTCAGGATGCAAAAGGGCAAGGAGAAGGGGCTCTCAAAGCTGCAATGGCATTGGCTTCTGGTCAGGAAATAGATACCTATATCGATATTCCATTTCAGCTGGTTGATCAAAGCAACTATAAAAATTACATGAAGTAGCATCAAATTCTACTTCTTTATTTATGCTGAGCCCAATTGCCGGACGGCTTTTCGGGCTCAACATAATGCTCCTGCTCACATAGGAATAACTGGAGGAACGAACGGTGAATGGAAGCGAATATGTTCTTGAAATCCATGATGTGGTCAAAAGATTTCCAGGGGTTCTGGCGCTTGATCAAGTTAATTTTTCGTTACGCAAAGGGACTGTTCATGCACTAATGGGTGAAAATGGGGCAGGAAAATCTACATTGATGAAGTGCTTGTTAGGAGTGTATCATATGGATTCCGGCCAAGTCTCTTTGCATGGAGAACCTGTTACCATTTTAAACCCGGCAGATGCAATCAGACATGGCCTCTCGATGATTCACCAAGAACTGAATCCGATTCCAAAGCGAAGTGTCTGCGATAACATATGGCTCGGAAGGGAATTGCGAAAGGGAATACATCTTGATCAACGGGAAATGATGCGACAGGCCAGAGATATTCTCTCGCGCTTGCATATTAAAGTGAATCCTGCAAAGTTGATGGGCTCCTTATCGGTTGCGCAAATGCAAATGGTGGAAATCGCCAAAGCCGTTTCATATAATGCCGAAATAATCATCATGGACGAACCGACATCGGCGTTGACTGAGGCGGAAATTCGTTCTTTATTTACGGTTATTGAAGAACTGAAGGCAGCAAACAAGGCCGTAATTTATATTTCCCACAAAATTGATGAAATCTTTGAAATTTGTGATGACGTTACTGTTTTCCGTGACGGCAAAAATGCAGGATTTACTACGGTTGAAGATGCCACGCCTCAGGATCTGATCAGCATGATGGTTGGAAGGAAAGTGAACAATATCTATCCGAAGGTCGATTGCCCTATTAAGGAGCCGGTATTACAAGTCGAACATCTAAGTTCGGGAGAAACATTCCAGGATATCAGCTTTACCGTGCATGCGGGAGAGATCTTTGGCTTCTACGGATTAGTTGGAGCAGGTAGGACTGAAGTCTGTGAAACGCTTTTCGGAATGAGAGAAAAAAGCGCTGGAACTATTCAGTTGAATGGGAAGAACGTCAAGATAAAGTCACCCAAGGATGCTATCCGCCATGGCATAGGAATGGTAACGGAGGACCGTAGGGCCTCAGGTATTTTTCCCGTTCTTAGTGTGCTTGACAATATCAGCATCGCGAATCTAAGAACATACTGCAATCGTTTGTATAAAATAAATCATGTAGCATTAAAGAAAGAGGCCATAGCTTTCGGTGATGAATTACGCATAAAAATGCCGGGTTATGGAGCACGGATAATGAACCTCAGCGGTGGAAACCAACAGAAAACCATCGTTGCACGTTGGCTGATGACGCAACCGGATATCTTGATTGTCGATGAACCTACACGGGGAATAGATGTAGGGGCAAAAGCAGAAATTCACTCATTAATTACGAAACTGGCTGGAGAAGGAAAGGCAATAATCATGATCTCTTCTGAAATGCCGGAAGTTATGGGCATGAGCGACAGAATTTTAGTTATGCATGAGGGTAAGATGACCGGAATCATTAAGCGACCCGATTTCACACAAGAAAGAATAATGGAATTGGCAATTAAGTAACGAACGGAGGAACTCACAAATGGAATCCCTGAAGAAACAGAATGACAACCTACCCTCGGTTACCAGTAGAAAGGAGAGTCTGATAAGTCTGCTTTCCGAAAATAAGATGTTTGTAATCTTAGCCATGGCATATCTATTGCTCGGAATATTAACCAAAGGTGCCTATTTTGCTCCGGATAACTTTCTTTATATGGTACAGGCAGAATCGGGAGTAGGCATATTAACGTTCGGTGTAACGTTTTGTATCATTTCCGGAGGAATCGATTTATCTCTTGGATCTGTTGTTTCCTTGTCGTCGGTTGTGGCTGGGAGCTTTGCGCAAAAATTAGCATATTCTGCCAAGATCTTTCCCGGCATAGCCCCTTACCCTGCGGTCGTTGCACTGCTGATCGGCCTTGCCGTCGGTTTGGCCGTCGGATTTACAAACGGCATGTTTATTGCTTATACGAGAATCCATCCGTTTATCGCAACCTTAGGCAGTATGTGTATCGCAAGAGGCCTTGCTTTGGTCTATACAAAAGGACAACCTGTTTCACAATTGACCGACAGCTTTAACAAGTTCGGCAATATCCATATTTGGGGCGATGTAACCGGTATTATGGTTTTCTTCATTATATGCGGCGCCGTATCATGGTACCTGTTGAATCAAACACGGTTCGGCAGAAGTGTATATGCAATAGGGGGTAACTTGGCGGGAAACAGCGCTGCCGCACGTGTAGTCGGAATCAATGTCGAACATAACCTGGTCAAGGTATATGCCCTTTCAGGGCTTTTTGCAGGCCTTGGCGGAGTCCTGATCGCAGCAAGGACGGGCGCCGGAAATCCAACCCTGGGACTGAACATGGAACTGGATGCAATTGCTGCTGCGACCATAGGCGGAGTTTCTCAGAGAGGAGGAATAGGGCGTATCAGCGGTGTTTTTGCCGGTATATTAATTTTAGGTATCGTGAAAAGTGCCTTAATTTATCTTGGTATTTCTTCCTATTTCCAGGACATCGTCAAGGGTGTGATTATCATTTTTGCTGTTGTTCTTGATATGATGGGACAGAAAAACAGTTAAACCAGGATCTTTATCCATTTTTCGCGATCGTCATTATAGTGTACAATATTTAATATGTACTGACAATATGTACAAATATTGTACACTGGTCTATAGGATAGATAGAGAAGTACAATCAGAATTGTTCCTGCTCAGCAAAGAATTTCCAATTACAGCAATATTAGGTCCATGTCAGTCAGGGAAGACGAAACTTTCGCAAAAAGTGTTTTCAGGCTATGAATATGTCTCATCGGAAGACATAGACCACAGAGAATTTGCTCAAAATGCCCCCCGGGGATTTTTTTTGCGGTATGACGGAACGGTCATCTTGATGGAACAAATCAGTCAATCATTATCCGGGTGTTGGCTGGGAGAACGGGACAAGAGTTA
Source organism: Sediminispirochaeta bajacaliforniensis DSM 16054 (assembly GCF_000378205.1). Classification (NCBI taxonomy): domain Bacteria; kingdom Pseudomonadati; phylum Spirochaetota; class Spirochaetia; order Spirochaetales; family Spirochaetaceae; genus Sediminispirochaeta; species Sediminispirochaeta bajacaliforniensis. The sequence continues at coordinate 95,827 of NZ_KB899416.1, forward strand.
CATCTTGCACCAATAGGAGAGGAATGTGGAATATCTCATAACACAGTAAACGAATGGAGTGGAGATACTTCCTGGCTTCTTGACAAAATAACCAAAAGGTTAAAAACATAGTTTAGAATGTTTAGCATCTCCAGGAGTTATACATGAAGCCAGTTCCTTTTCCTCGACACATTCCGGCGGCTCCGACCAATCCGGCGGATAAAAGCGGCAAAAAAGCTCCTTTTCGTATCAGAGACCTCTTTGATGACCAGACCGAAGGTTCGGAGGACAAAAAGGCCTCAGGTCTTGATGAGAAATTGCGGCAGGCCTATTTCTGGATTACCAATACGGCGATCATCAGTCCGTTTTATGATATCGAATACCATGAGCAGCCTCCACAATCCTTTTTCTTCGGAGATTCCAAGGTACAAGTAGATTTGCCCACAGGGCAAAGTTATTCCAGTTTCGTTCTAATTCCCTTACTGACCCTGGCCGTTCGTAAACGCTGCCTTATTGTGGGCGGACCGGGACGCGGAAAAACGGCGACCTCCATCCTCATGGGGCTTTTGGCAGGTTATGATCTGAAGGATATGAAAAGGGCCATTCAGCATGGTCAGCCCCAGATGACGGTGGCAGATCTGCTGGGGCACCCTTTTCCCGGTGATCTCATGAAATCGGAAGATCCCAGCCAGATTCGTATCTCATGGCGAAAGTGGCTCGGCATGCGGGTCAAGATCATCGATGAATATAACAGGATACCCACCAGAACCCAGTCGGCGCTCTTAACGGTCCTTGCCGACAATTACGCGGAAATCATGGACCAGATCTACGAATGTCCCGAGGCGGCCTGGTATCTGACCGCCAATGACGATGCAGGGGGAGGCACATACCAGGTGATCGAGGCCTTGAAAGACCGGATTGATGTGGTTGTCAGGGCCCTCCATTTCAACACCCGGTTTCTGGAGGATTTGCAGCATCGTATAGAAACGGGATTCCAACCGGAAAAGAACATCCCCGGTGAGATTGTATTTACCGAGGAAGAGCTGGATACCCTGTATCAGGAGATTCTGGCAATTCGGATTCCTGTGCTTATACGGAAGAAAATAGAGTTCTTCGCCCGGCAGTTTGAGTTTTTCGAGCCGGCCTCCACCAAGCTGGAGTACATGACAAAGGATACGGCAAAGCTTTCCGGGCTTGATTTCCAGGAATTGATGAGTCAGGAGAGTGGTAAAGATCAGATACGGGACCTCGGCAGCCAGGCAAAGAACGGCCTGTCCGTACGAAAACTGATGACCATACTTCTGTTCACCAAGGCTCTGGCCTACTTTCGGGGCCACGGAGAGGTCGAGGATGAGGATGTCAGGCAGATTATTCCCTTCGTACTTCATGACTCACTTTCCCCCTATCTGGAATCACCCTACTTTGACAGCGAGGAAAATGGTCCCTACCGGGTGGACAGAATCACCTGGATTCGCAAGACCTATGATCTCTCCTGCCAGGAATTTGAGCGTCTGAAGCTTCAGAAACACGATCCGGTGGAAGAGACGGAAAAGCTGTTTCGCATGGGGCTTGAAGATCTAAGCATAAAAGAGGTGGAAAAGCGGATGTTTCAGATCGAGCAGATTCTGAAGGAGATGAGCAAGACGCAAAAACTCTACGGCCATATGGCCGATGATATTCTTAAATTGAAGTATTTCCATCAGAGATACACCAATTATCGACGATGGCTGCAATGGAAATAGGCACAAAGCTGGCTTGTTTCCTTCAAAAAGAGGAACCGGTCCTCCAAGCTTCTTTGGACACGCTACTTGAATCACACCCCCTTGTGCGGGAGCTTGATTTGGAAGGGCTGCTGAGTCACCTGTTTTCCGCTCTGTTTGAGACATTCTCATCCTCCCCTGACCAGGAGTGCCTGCGCGTGCTTTTCCTGCACGGCATGAGGCACTATCTGCCTGCCCTGCTTAAAGAGGGAGAAACGACGATCCCTGCCGAGATGCTTCTTGAAAGCTGGCTTCTGCTAAGGCCCCTGATCTCTGGCCAGCGCCTGCTTTCGGCGGATAGGCTGCCGGGGGTTCTCGAGCGGTGGGAGCTTGCCTTGAGGCGGCTCCCCGATAATTCCATGCGCCGGAGCTGGCTGGATCATATGGCCCGGTACCTCGATCAATGTACCCGACTTGAGCAGGTCTTTGCCCTGGGTCGTCTGGCCGCCTGGATTCTGGGGCTGGCCGAACAGCGGCAAGCGGCCCTGGAGAGTGCTGATCTTCTACCTGAAAAGCTTATCGGTGAGCTTCTTCACATAGAGAAGAGTGGGCTGAAAGAGGCCCGGGATAACCCCTGGTTTTTCAAAGGCTCCTTCACCGAGGGTCGTATCGGCGGTTTCGCCGGTTACGGAGGGCCCTTCCTCCAGCCGCCTACATGCCGAAGGCTGGAAGGGGGGGCTTTGCCTGCCTCCAGCGGCCTTGTGGCCCATGACCGGAAAAATGGTTTTCATCTCTTTGCCGATTCCTTCGGCTGCCGTCTGGTTTACGATCCCGCCCTCCTGACCCTGTCCCAAAATCTTCCCGAGGCGCATGAGACCGAGCGGCTCCTTGTCGACTATCGGAGGGACAGCCACTACCTATGGGTCCGGAGGAAGGGGGCATGAACGGGAAAGAGCTGTGCGAAGCCTGGGATGAACGGTGGGAAGAGGCCTTGGGGCTTTGGAGCCGTCTGGTCATGATGCGTTCTCCCCACTGGTGTTTTTTTACGGAGGAGGCAAAGGCCCAGGGACTGGAGGGCAGTTTCGCCATGATCCGTCTGAAGGATCACCGAGTCGTTCTCGATGCTTCCCTCATCTCGTATTATCGCTTGGAAGACTTTCCTCTGGAAATACTCGCCCACGAAATCGGCCATCATGTCTATGTCCCGGCAAATCTTCAGGACAACGGGCGTTTGCTAAGCCTCGTGCGCAGGGCCCTGACGGAAAAAGAAAGCTATGCACCCCAGTTCATGAATCTCTACGCCGATCATCTGATTAACTACCACCTTCAGAAACAGAAGGGACTGGCCATGGCGGAGATTTACCAGCGTATTCTGGCCAAGCAGAAGGATACCTCTTCTGCGGTGTGGAATCTTTACCTGGCCGTCTACGAGCGGCTTTTTTCTCTAAAACCCGGCACCCTGGCACGAGTTCCAGGCAAGAAAGCGGAGTCCCAGAGGCTGGAACAGGATAGTGAAATAGGGGCCCAGATCATTCGTTCCTATTGTGAAGATTGGCTCTCCGGGGCTTACTCCTATGCTTCCCTCTACTACCCCTATCTCTGGGAAGCAGACCAGAAAAGTGCTTCGATTACGCTCCTCCTTGATACCCTGCATGCCTCGGACGGAGCCTCCGGGGAGGGGGGCGACCTACAGAAGGTTTCTGCCGATGGGGTGGGTATGCTGTCCGATCACTCCATCTCCGGCGATGGAAGAACAGAGATCGCTTCACCTCAATCTGAGGGAGAAGGGCCGGCTCAGCGCTATACATCGCCCCGTGAGTATTTGGATTACATGAGTCAGCTGGAACCGGGGAGCTTTGATTCCCACAAGGCGCTGGCCCGCTATTATACGCAGATTGCGTCCCCGTATGTGATCCCATTTCCCATGGAAGTCATGCCGGAAAAAGAGGCCATCATCCCCGAAGGGCTGGAGTCTTGGGATATCGGTGATAATCCCGGTGAGATCGACTGGCTCGGGACCCTCATCCGAAGCCCGGAAGTGGTTCCGGGAATGACAACGGTCAAAAAAGTCTATGGATGGGATGATGATCAGAACGGCAACGAAAGGGTTCCTGACTTGTATATCGGTATCGATTGTTCCGGTTCCATGAGAAATCCTGCTCTGAGATTTAGCTGGCCTGTTCTTGCAGGGACCATCATCGCACAATCGGCCTTGCGGGCCGGGGCCAGGGTAAAGGTCGTTCTTTCCGGTGAACCTGGTTCTTTCATGGAGACCCGTGATTTTGTAAAGAGTCGGCAGGAGGTCATGAATGTGCTGATTTCCTATCTTGGAACGGGTTTTGCTTTCGGAATTCCCCGTCTTGCCGATGATTTTTCCCGTCCCAGGAAGGATCGGACCCACATTCTTCTTTTAACCGATGACGATATCTTTGCCATGCTGAACGACGGCCCCCATTATGATCAAAAGCACTCTACCTGGGAGGTCGCAGACAAGGCCATTAAAAACGGCAGAGGCGGCGGCTCCTTGGTCCTCTATTCGAAGCCTGAGTACCATGCGAAAGAGGCTGCCCGTTTGAAAAAAGAGGGCTGGGACCTCTTCTACGTATCCAATGACGAGGAGTTGTCCCGTTTTGCCAAAGCCTTTGCCCGCAAAAAGTTTGGAGCCAAGCGATGAGAGCCCCGCAAAACAATGAGCAAACAGGGCCCCAACTTGAGGATCTGCTCCACCATCTTTCCGAATGCCCCGGTGTGTTTCTGGAAGAACCTCTGTTCGGCAACTCTGCTTCCGGGCACGGTGTCCATAGCTTAGCTCTGATTTTTGATCTGTTTCTGCTCCAGAACGTGAAGCTCCCGACAGGCGTAAAAAGGAAGCTGGAAACATCCTGGGAAAGCCCCCGCTTATCGGAACGCTGCTGGCAGGGCTGGCAGCTTCTGGCCTACCTCTTTTCCCACAGCTGGTTTTATGAGAAAAAGGTTTTGGCAAAGGGCTTTGCCCGTGGCCTTGATCATATGCACAAGCTTACCGATGTTGTGGAGGCTTCCGCTTTTATCGCCAATCCGGCACGGAGGGAGGAACTCTGTCGGCTTGCACTATTTTGGTGCAACCTGAGGCCGCAGGGAGAGAGCCCCGAGCAGGCCGAGGATAGGCTGAAGGCTTTGGACACCCTTTTCAGGAAAGACATCGAAGCGAAAAGCAGCCGGAACAGGAGCAGGGCAGAGGAGATACGACGAAAAATCCAGGAAGCCAGGGCCAGGGAGGCGGCCAATACCTATGCAAGGGAATAAGACGATCCGTCCTGTTCTGGACGATTCAGAGCGATTCCCTGGACTTGAGGATTTGAGATGGGTCTACTACCTTAGGCAGCATCCAAAGGCGCCTCTGTACAATTTCAAATCGGGAGACCGTCTCGATTCAGATGGGGTGGGGCGGCTGCACGGCTATAAGGGGTCGTTGCGGAAGCTTAGCGGTTCTTCACCCCTCTCCTTTATACGGGCGTTCTACAAAGAGGCCCGTTCGGATGTTCCCGCATACCGGAACTATCCGGCGGATTTTAACGATACTCCTTCCATGAATCGTGACGACCTGCGCAAGGCCCCCTGGGACTATGTGAAAGATAGTGCTTCGTTGGAAAATATCCTCTGTTATGCCACCTCGGGAACCACCGGAGCGCCCCTCGAGGTTATCTTTGATGCCACATGTGCCTCTTCCTGGTTGCCTCAGGTGGAATTGATGCTGGAGAAGGAAGGCTTCAGCCTGGAAAGGGGAGCAGGAACGACAGCCGTCGCCCTGATCTGCCACCAACTGGAGACCCTGACCTATGCCTCCGCTTCATCCTATCTGGAAGGCTCCGGCTTCATCAAGGTGAACCTCCATCCCAAACAGTGGAGAGCCCCCTCGGATGCAAGCGACTACCTTCAGGGCTTAAATCCGGGACTTTTGACGGGAGACCCTCTGGCCTTTTCCGCCCTCATGGAGCTTGAGATTCCCTTACGCCCCCGTGCCGTGATCTCCAGTGCCATGTCCTTGAGCGAGGGATTAGCCGCCAAACTGGAAGAATACTTTCATTGTCCCGTCTATGATGTCTACTCTATGACCGAATGCCGAAACATAGCCTTCAAGAGACAGGGAATCATGGAGAAGATGAGACCTGACCTCTATCTGGAAATTCTGGACCCCGAAGCGGAGCGTGTTTTGGGAGAAGGAGCGTGGGGAGAGCTGGCGGTCAGCGGCGGCAACAATCCCTATCTTCCCCTGGTCCGCTATCGGACGGGAGATTTCTGCCGTTTGAGAAACCAGGGGGGGCGGCAGTTTCTGGAAGATTTTCAGGGACGACTTCCCGTTCGCTTTTCCCTGCCCCACGGCGGCTGGATAAACACGATAGATTTTTCCCGGGCCCTGGCTCCCTTGGCCCTGGCCTCCTTTCAAATTGCCCAGCAAAGGGATTTTTCTCTGGTCGTTCGTCATCAGGGGAGGGGAGAACTCTCCAGAAAAATCGAAGAGGCCGTCAGGGGCGTTTTGGAACAATACGGTGCAGAGAATCTTCCCATTTTCTTTGGAGATCCCTTGCCGGAAGATACAGGACAGAAAACCTGTTCCTTTGTGACGGAGTTTGAGCGTTGAAAAAAGTCGGCTTGTGTTTGGGCAAATACGCTCCCTTCCATCGGGGCCACGGCCTTGTCATAGAGACAGCTCTGAGCGAAATGGATCTGGTTCTTGTGTTGATTTACAACAGTCATGTGACATCCATCCCCCTGAAAAAGCGGGCGGACTGGATTCGCCGCATCTATCCCGAGCGGGTGAAGGTGATCGAGGCCTACGACGGTCCGGAAGCGACCGGTTACAGCCCCGAGATCAAAAGAAAGCAGGAAGACTATGTTTTGAAGAAGCTGGCAGGGTGGCAGATTCACAGCTTCTATTCCTCGGAACCCTACGGGGAACATATGAGCCGGGCCTTGGACTGTCGAAATCGTCAGGTTGATTGCCAGAGGCTACAGTTCCCCATATCGGCCACACTCCTGCGAGAGGATCCCTACACATACCGCTGCTTCCTCCGTCCCGAGGTCTACTTTGACCACGTGATCAAGGTCGTATTTCACGGAGCACCCAGTACGGGAAAGACCACCATTTCGGAGGCTCTGGCCCGGAAATTCCACACGGCCTGGATGCCTGAGTACGGTCGGGAATACTGGGAAAAACATGAAGTGGACCGAAGGCTAAGCCCCCGTCAGCTTCTGGAGATAGCCTGCGAACACAGAAAACGGGAACTGAGGGCTGTGTATGGGGCAAGGGATTTCTATTTTATCGATACCTGCGCACTTTCCACCTACCACTTTGCCCTGGATTATCACGGCACGGCCCTTCCCGAGTTATGCAGCCTGGCCGATGAGGCTGGAAGCCGCTACGATCTGCATATTCTTTGCGGCGATGATATCCCCTACGATGATACGCCCGACCGTTCGGGTGAGGTGTATAGATCAAGATTTCAAAAGAGATTTGAAAAAGATCTTCAAAAACGGCAGATCCCCTACATTCTGCTTACCGGTTCCCTGGAAGAGCGGATAGATAAGGTCTCCATACTTTTGAAGCATACCAAGGAGTTCCATTCATGCTGAACTTTTTTTCCATCAACCATGTAGCCTTCACCGTCCTTCAGTATCCCATGAGCTATGTGGAGTTTCTGGGGACCATCTTTTATATATGGTCGGTCTGGCTGATTGCTCAAAAAAAGATGCTCACCTGGCCGGTCGGTATTATATCGGTCATCCTGTATGCATTTCTTTTCTATCAGATTCGTCTCTATTCTGATTTTCTGGAACAGCTCTACTACTTGGGGGCCAGTGTCTATGGATGGTGGTTTTGGGATAAAAAGAAAAAAGAGGATCAGGAGATCGCTGTTGTCCGCGGCACTCTAAAGAATAATATATTCTGGCTGGCCGGTATTCTCATCGTTTCGGGATTCACCGGCCTTTTGATGGGAAGAATCCATCTGATTTTTCCGAATGTCTTTCCCCAGCCGGCTGATTTTCCTTTCTGGGATGCCTTTACCACCATAAGTAGTTTTGCCGCCATGTTTCTTTTGGCCCGAAAACGATTTGAAAGCTGGTTTCTCTGGATTGTGGTTGATGTGATAGGAATCGTGCTCTATTACGTCAAGGGGGTGAAATTCCTTTCGCTGCTGTACGTCTTTCTGTTGCTTATCGCCCTTAAGGGCTTCTTAAGCTGGTGGTCCTCTTTGCGTAGTGTTCCGAATCCTGGTGATGGTCGGAACCCCACCCATCTTGGGAGAGACCGTGATGGTATGTGACCGGCTGCTGCAAGAAAAAGGTCGGGGTAGAAAGGTCCCGTAATCTTTGGGGCCCGGGGCGAAGAGCCCCGGAGAAGGGGGTGCGCCGAGATCGCCGGGGGCTTCCCCCGGAAGCTCGGCGCAGGGGGAAGGCGTTCCCCCCACCAAAAAAGAGAAAGTCTGAAGGTCGAAATTTATATGACAGGCAGGTATTCCTCTGCATTACCATTCGGCTGTTTCACGAGGATAGTGTTCCGAATCCTGGTGGTGATATGCTGTTTTTGCCGAAGAAAATCTTGATTTTTCCTTCTTGTCCCGATTTTTATACGTGTGTCTTTGTAAGGACTGAATAACAAAGGAATTATACTCTTTACACCACCAATATTCCTGACACTATTTTGTATTGACAAAAAAAAGAAATATGCGTTAGTATGCTTTAACCATATTAGTTAAGGCTAATTAAATTTTAGAAACCTAATATGATGTTTGAAAGGAGTAAAGCATGGATACCACCGGTGAAACCGGCTTGATCATATATTCAAGTAAAACAGGCAATACACGTACGCTGGCCCGGGGTGTGGTTCAGGGGCTTGATATGCGGGTCAAACTGGCAGCAGTGGAAGAGAATGTAGACGCTTCATCCTACTCGTGGGTGATTGTCGGTTTTTGGGTGGATAGGGGAAATCTTGATGCCAAGGCTCGTTCATATGTAGAGGGGCTTTCTGGGTGTAAGGTAGGCCTTATCGGGACCCTCGGGGCCTATCCAGATTCGCCTCATGCCAAGGATGTCGAGAATCATGTAAGGGATGTCATATCTGCGAGAAACAAATATCTGGGATGCTTTTTATGCCAGGGACGGATTGATCCGGCCCTGACAAGGAAGTTTGAACAGCTGCCGCCTGATCATCCTCACGCTATGAATGAAGAACGTCGAAAGCGGCACACAGAGGCCGCACTCCATCCCAATGATGCAGATATTGCGGCTGCTACTGCAGCATGTGCGGAAATGATAAAGGCCGCAAGATAATCATGAAACATATAGCCTCCAGCAGGATGCGCTTACTCCTGTGGGTACTCGTGATTGTCTTGGTGATACTGCTTCTTGTGGGCGTTGCCTCCGGGAGTGTCCGAATTCCTCTGCGGACCGTCATCTCCGTGCTTACCGGTCATGCCGAAGCCGATGCCAATGCCACGATTATTTTAGGAATACGTCTGCCCCGCTTACTTATGGCAATTTTGGTGGGGATGATGCTCTCTATGGCGGGAACGGTGGCACAGGCGGTGTTCCGGAATCCTCTGGCGGATCCCTATATTATCGGTATTAGCGCGGGTGCCGTAGCAGGTGCAATTCTTGCGTTCTTTTTGGGATTGCCCGATGTCTACTACGGGATTTTTGCTTTCTTTACTGCACTGGCTACGGCGTTTCTCATTTTCCGTCTGGCGGGACGAAAAGGAAAAGCCGACACGGCAATGCTTCTCATTGTAGGGATAGCCGTGTCGTCGTTCTTGAGTGCCTTAACCTCCTTTGTCATGTATTCGGCTGGCGAGGATTCATACCGAGTGATGGTGTGGACCATGGGTTACTTGGGGGCGGCTACATGGGGCCGGGTAGGGCTACTGGTCGTGCCGCTTATCGCGTCGTCAGCCTACTTCCTCTATCTTCGACAGGATATTGATGCCTTGCTGATGGGGGACGAAGAGGCGTATTCGCTTGGCATCGATGTTGGCCAGCTTAAGCGACGGTTATTACTGGTTACCAGCTTGATAGTCTCTTTTTCGGTGGCATTTACCGGTATGATTGGTTTTGTGGGACTCATTGTGCCCCATGCCATACGGCTCATTATCGGAAATAGTCACGCTCGTCTTTTACCTCTTGCTGCCTTTTCCGGTGGTGTCTTCCTGCTTTTTGCCGATACCCTGGCTCGTACACTGCTTGCGCCGACAGAGGTTCCTATAGGGGTGGTAACGGCTTTTTTCGGGGCCCCGTTCTTTCTGGTTTTAGCCGTTCGGGCCGGCCGGGGAGGCGCGGTATGAGTCTATGTGCGGAACATATCCATTTTTCCTACCGGGATAAGACGGTTCTTGCCGGTGTCGACTTTGCATTGCAACAGGGCGAGGTTTTTGGTTTGTTGGGCCCCAACGGATCGGGGAAATCGACCTGTCTGAAAACTGTATTGGGGTATCTCAAACCCTCCTCTGGTCGGATAGTTTTTGCAAGGTTCGGTTCTTTGCCCTACGGTTTACTGGTTGGTAAAGAGGTTGCCCGGCGGGTTGCCTTTGTACCGCAGCAGACTGCATTACATTCGGCAATTACCGTTTTTGAAGCGATTCTTATGGGACGCTTGCCACATCTTGCCGATCGCTGGAGCGGTTACGGGGCGGAAGACAAAAAGATCGTTCGTGAGGTGGTAGAGGCCTTGGGCCTGTGCCACTTAGTAGATCGAAATGTGACCTGTCTCTCTGGAGGCGAGTTGCAAAAAGTCATTATTGCCCGCTGCCTTGTACAGGAGAGCGATATTCTCCTGCTGGATGAAGCTACGGCAGGTCTCGACTTAAATCACGCTGTAGAAATCATGGAGTTTATGCGGCGAAAAGCGAAAGAAGAGTCGAAAAGCATCGTCGCAGTACTTCACGATGTGAATCTCGCTTCTCAATATTGCGATCGTATAGCGCTGCTTAAAAAAGGCCGTTTACGCTACATCGGTACTCCTGAAGAGGTTATAAGCGAAACGGTACTGGAAGAGATCTACGGTATTCGGGCGAAGATCGGCTACGATGATGGCGGCAAGCCTTTCGTTTTGCCGCGGCGGATAAAAACTGCTGAAAGAGAGGTTGCCAATGTTTGCTGAACGTTATCGCTCACACCATGATGCAGAAGCAAAATTAGCTTCTATTTTGGGACTGTATGCCCATTCGCGTTCCGGAACAGTGAACTGGGAGGATGTGGAGCGGCCTCTCTACTCTGCGCCACCATCCGGGAGACGCTGCATCTATATCCATATCCCGTATTGCGATAGAATTTGTGAATTTTGCAATCTTAATCGTACCGCTCGGGGACATACCGATTTAGATGCGTATACAGAGTATCTAATAAAGGAAATCGAGTGGTATGCCCGATATCCGTATATCAGGGATGGTCAGTTCGACGCCATATATTTTGGCGGCGGCACGCCCACCATTTTACAGACGGAGCAGCTTAGCCTGGTACTTCGAGCCTTACGCGACTCTTTTCATTTGTCAGAGGATTGTGAAATAACATTGGAATCGACACTTCATAATCTGCCGGCTGAAAAAAGCGCCCGCCTCCAGGAGGAGGGGGTGAACCGTTTGAGCCTTGGTGTTCAAACCTTTTCGTCCCGCGGAAGATCATTTCTCGGCAGAACAGGGGATGCAGAATATGCTATCGCTCGGCTACAGGCGATCCGGCAGCTCTTTTCCGGTGTCCTTGGAATAGACATTATTTACAGCTACTTCGATCAAAGTCTGGAAGAGGTAGCTCATGATGCTTCTCTTTGTTCTGATTTTTCCATTGACGGTGTGAGTTTTTATTCTCTCATGATTCACGACGGTTCCTCCTTGGGGCAGCGCATTGCGAAAGGTGAAATTCCCTTTGGCCGGAGCCTGGAAGATGATCGACAACGGCATAATCATTTTTATGAGGATATGCATGCGGGTGGATACGAAATGCTGGAGCTCTCCAAGCTTGTTCGTCCCGGCCGTGATGAATATCGGTACATACGAATTCGATATGAGAATGGTGATGTTCTTCCTATCGGGGCAGGGGCCGGGGGACAGTTGGCTGGATACCGCATCTATTCCATGGCGCAGGGCCGCCGCTTTGCTTCGAAGATAGAACCTGCTTATGCGCAATACCACCGCGTGTTAGGCCATTTACAGTTTGGTTGCTACGACCTTACAACCCTCTCGGAGGAATTAGGGCCGGATTCGTATGCTCCTTTGCGGGAACGAATGGACTATTTTGTCCGCAATGGGATGCTGGTACCGGAAACGGATGATCTGTATACGTTAACCACCGATGGAATTTTCTGGGGAAATAATATTGCGGTGGACATATTGAAAGCGGCGATAGATGGGACGAAAGAACATCACTAGGCTTTCGCCTCTCGGCAAGAGAGGTCCTGGGCAGAAAAAAGGAGAAATATTATGCGAAAGATAGTATATCTTGTTGCCGTTATCCTCGCTTTTGCAGGATGCGGAAATGAAAAGTCGTCTCATACGGATGCTGCATCTTCAGCTTCATCGGCAGATACCGGAAAGCAGCTCGCATCCGTTACCATGGATGAAACGACGGGACATGCACGTGATGCATATGGTCATACCATTGAGGTTCGTCCATATCAAAGAATGGTAGTAGCTTCGCTGGGAGCCGTAGAAACACTGTATCTTATTGGGGGCGAAGATGCCATTGCTGCTATAGCAACCAGTCGTGGGGGTGTCTGGCCCGAGGAGAAGACAGCCGCGCTTCCCAGTGTGGGGAATGTGGCCCGTCCAAGTTTTGAGACGATTATATCCTTTGATCCCGACATCGTTATTCTCAGCGCCATGTCTTTGGATATCGCCGAGAGCCTATCCGGGCATAATATCCCCGTATTCATCCACGACGCCACCTCAATCGAAGATATTTTCGCTTCCGTAGAGCTTTTGGGCGATCTTTCGGCTAAAGAATCGGCAGCAGAGGCCTTGATAGCCGAAAAACGGGCTCGCCTGGCGGAAGTGGCATCCGCGGTTGCCAAGCGGACGGTTCGGCTAAAAGGTGCATTTCTCTATTCAGCTAATCCCGTCATGGGGTTTACCAACGAATCGCTTCCTGGCGAGATACTGAATCTCTTAGGGGTAACGAATATAGCCGTGGGGCTAAGCGGGAAGCGTCCTATTATCTCATCTGAGCTCCTCGTATCAGAAAATCCCGATTTTCTTTTTATCTCCATGTCGATTGAGAATCCCGAAGCCTTGCTTAGTGCAGAATCTGCCGTTGCAAGAACTCGTGCAGGAAGAGAAGGCCACATCAGCACGATTCCTTCCTCTTTGATTCTGCGCCCCTCCCCACGTATTGTGGACGGAATTTCGACGCTCCAAGAGATTCTTGCGGAGATTCCTCCGGCCTCGGAAGAGGGATGAGGAGCTTGTGATGTTTTTGGGAACCTTTCACCATATTGTTGCATTCATTCAATTGGGAGGTATCCTTAACTGGATTCTTGTCGGGCTATACCTGGTTGTTCTTGTGCTTGCAGTGGATCGTTGTTCTTACTTTATTCGCACAGGATACCGGCGTAAGCGTCTCGTTTCAGGTATTGATTCGGCTTTTCTTGCATCCATATCGAATGATGGCCCCAATGGCCAAGAGATGGTTTTCCCTTGGCCAAAGCATTACATCAGAAGCCAGCCGGTACGCATGATTGCCCTTGTCTTTGAAGATCGGCGGTCGACGAAAGAGTCTTTGGACGAGGCTGTGGATCGTGAAGGCTCCTCCATACGGAGGGAGATGGATCGTGGCATAGAGGCGCTTTCGGTCATTGGTAACATTGCTCCTCTGATGGGTTTACTTGGCACGGTGACGGGGCTTATGAGGGCTTTCCATCGCATCGAGTCCCTCGGCGGTACCGTCGATATTGCCGCTTTTTCCGGTGGTATCTGGGAGGCAATGATCACGACAGCCATCGGATTAGTCGTGGCTATTCCGGCCGTAGTTTTCTGCAGAGTCTTCGAAAAGATTGTAGAACATCGTGGTGAAGATATGGGGTATGTCGTTTCTCTCGTATCGGAAAGCTTGTATGAGGAAACTACCGAGAAACCTCGGGCGAGGCAAAGCAGAGAGAGTGCCTAATGAAAACCTTTGGTGCCGTTCGATCTCGCCAAAACGGCTTGAATATGACATCCCTCATCGATGTTGTTTTTATTCTTCTTATTTTTTTCATGATCGGATCAAGGTTTGAGAAGCCTGCAATTTCTCTTACTCTTCCGAACGCAACGACGGGAGAACGGGTGGAGCGTAAAATAATCACCGTCTCTATGGATTCCGAGGGAAATTTGTATGTAGAGGGGAAAGCAATTGAATCGGCAGCCTTGGAGTCATACCTTGCACCGTTGGCAACGGCCGATCCCGAGTTAACGGCATCTTTGGAATGCGACGGGGCAGTCCCTTTTGCAAAGGTGACGAAGGTTCTGGATTCTTTGAAGCGGACGGGAATTCTCAATGTGGCGGTTCGGCACGAATTCCCTCACTGATCGTCTTACCCCTATTGCACTCTGTGCGGTGGTGATCTTTGTTCACGGGGTTATTTGGGGAAGCTTTGATTTTTCTTTTGAAGCAGCTCAAAAACAACCTGAGCCCATGACCGTTAGTTTTACCACCCTTGAGGGGCTGGATGCTACGCCTGCGGGCAGTGAGATTATCCCCCTTGAAGGTGATCCTGTGGTAGTGCAGAAGCCTCAGGAAACTCGCATAAAGGAGCCTTCCATGATGCCCGAAGTTTCAGCATCGGAGATAGAGGAGCTTCCCCTGACTGAGGTTCTCGAGACCGAAGTGAAGCCGGTTGAAAGCCCTCAAAGGAGCCTGGAGAAACCTCCGGAGACTGCCCGGCACGTTCGAGAGGAGGCAAGCCCGGCTGAAGCCGCTTCCGTAGCTTCCGTTTTAAAAAGTGAAGCCGGTGTTTCTGCACCTCCCGGCAGGGAAGGGGGGGCGGCTTACGGTGAAAGCCTGTCCCTTGATTACCGGGCCATCATTCTTCGCCAGTTGGAAGAAGGGAAGGTTTACCCCGCGGCGGCTCGAAAACGGGGAATAGCAGGCCCCGTAACCCTTTGTTTTTCTGTTGCTCCCGACGGAACAGTGTCCATGCTTTCCGTAGAAGAAGCCTCACATCGATTTTTGCGGCAGGCCGCTCTGGAATCTGTACGAAAGGCAGCGCCCTTTTCTTTTCCTGAGCGTCCTACTGGAAGGATCGATATGCAGGTAACGCTTGAATATCGGTTGGAAGAGTAGAAATGAGGAGGATTTTATGCGATATCCATCGGCGTTAGCATACGCCATAATTCTTAGTGTTGTTGGGACTCTTTCTGTCTTTGCACAGGAAGAAACAGAAAAGGAGCCTGCCGTTATTGTTGTAACAGGTGCCAAGGCCGCACAGGATATTGAGGAGACCGTCGAAGCGGTAGAAGTCGTTACGGCTGAAGAGATCCAGGAGATGGGGGCAAAAAATGTCAAGGAAGTTATGGAAAACATCCCTGGTGTCATCATCTATAATCATCCTGTTTCAACGCTTATGATGCAAGGCTTTGCGCCGGAATATGTGAAGCTCCTTGTCAACGGCATTGAGATAGCAGGGGACGTCGGCGGGGCCACTCCTATAGCTCAATTACCCGCTTCTGAAATCGAACGAATAGAGGTTGTCCGGGGAGCCTCATCAGTGCTCTATGGATCAGATGCCATGGGAGGCGTCATCAATATCATCACCAAGAAAGCGGAAAAAGAAAAGATCTCCGCTTCTGTGGCCCAGGAAATTGCATCAAACTTACGATATTACGGGGAAGGATCTGCATCGTATGCAAATGATCTTTTTGCCCTCTCGGTGATGGGCTCCTTTGACTACGACGATGGTAAATCTGTTGACGAGGAAAACAATCTTGGTCGTGAAATTTCGATCTACGAGGTTCCCTACGCTTGTCTGGGATCCGTCAGAGGAAGCGCCACCTGGTTTCATCCCGGAGGTGAGCTTGAACTATACGGAACCTGGGCCGACTCATCACGGGAGTCCAGTACTAACCTGGAAGGAGGTGTCTCCTACGATGATACCAAACTGGAAGGGGGGCTACGGGAGCGTTATTCCTTTTCCGATTTTCTTTCGTTGGAAGGGTTTTTTAGCGTTAAGAGCTATGATCACTACGTGGACCAACTTAACTATACCTATGATACATCCAGTGAGGAGAAGAGTCTCTTTGACGATATGGAAAGTGAGGTTACTGTTTCTTGGGAGCCTTCTATTTCCCATTCATTGCTGGTCGGAGTAAACGGGAAACGCGAAAACATGGAGGGCGATGCTTTCGATGAGCAGAAATCAGCGTCACAAATGAGCGTTTTTACTCAGGATACGTGGAATATTGGTGGTGTCGATCGATTTCGTATTGTTCCGGGGCTGCGCTTTGACTATAGCGTGCCGGAAGAGTCGGAAGATGATCCGATATATAAGATCACTCCCAAATTAAGCTTTCGTTATGATCCATCGGAATACGTGGTTTTACGTTTTGCCTACGGTATGGGATTTAAAACACCGAGCTTAAAACAGAAGTATTGGCGCTTTTTTCATCCCTCGCCGGAGAATTTCATGCTTCTTGGTAATCCCGATCTAAAACCAGAGACATCCCATGGCTTCAACGCTTCCGTAGCATATACCGTAAGTCCGAAAATTTCTTTAACGGTTGGCGGATATTTTAACTATGTCTTCGATCTTATCGATACGCAGATCGTCGATGAAAACTCAGGATCGTACACCGATGGCGATGGTACGACGCACAATTATATTTATACCAGAAAGTATCGAAACGTTGGTAAGGCCATTACTACAGGCGGCGATGTATCCTTCCGGTTTTCCGGCTCCCGCCTTGCCTCTTCCTTGGCATACAATTTTACCGTTGCCAAAGAGTACGATGAAGATGATGACGAGTATATCGATCTTGCTTCGCGGGTGCCTCATCAGATCAAAGGGAGCATCTCCTATACGATTCCTCATATTGAGACAAAGGCCAGCTTGCAGGTGAATTGGAATGCCCCTGAGCTGATCGATGTTGACGAAGATACGCATACACCGGATTACCTCATGGTAAATGCTCATTTTTCAAAACTTTTTTGGAAAGAGCGTCTTAATCTCTACTGTGGACTCAGGAATGCGTTAAACAACATCCATTTCATCGACAGTAGCGACGGTGAAAGCCAGGAGGACTACTTCGGCCTTCGGGATGGGCTTGTCTTCTACCTGGGAAGCCGCTTTACCATGTAAAACCATAAAAACCAGAAGCCGCTTTTCTATCGGTTTCATATGTTTTGCCCATAGGCCTCCCCACGGTATGCCGGCGCCCGGGAGTGTCCTGTAGGGTATAATAATAAGGAGTAATAGTATGGTGAAAGTACACCGTTTTTTCTTTTATATACTTGCCCTCATGACAGCAGTTCTGCTCTTGGGAGCCTGTGACAACCTTTTGGGCAGTGACGATGATGACGATGATGATGATGGCTCATCCAGTTATTCTACGGCCACAGCCGCAGTGGATTATTTGGGTGACAATCTGTCTAGTTTCTTCGATTTTTCGACTGGAACGCTAACCGAGATAGATCATGATACTTGGGATATTGCTATTGCTACGGACGGGTCTATTATTGCCAATAGCGGCGATTACGGTAGCGGCGTCAAGGTCTATAAAACAAGCTCAACCGATATAAGCGATGATCTCAGTTCTTATGAGAGCAAGGTGGCTGAATACACCTTCAAGTCCGGTACAACTCTTTATGGCGATCAGACCGAGACCAATCCCTTTGACAATGAGATCGGTAGCAGCGGAAGCGGTTCCGGGACGGTCTATCTTGTAAAGGATGAGGCCGGTACCTATTACAAGCTTGTGTTTACCTCGTATGGTCCTATGGGCCAGTATCGTGTGAATGTCGTTGAAGGCCTTGGCGGAACAAGTACACATACCATTTCCGGGACCATCGATGCTGATTACGGCTATACGTACTTTGATCTTGGAACGCATGCCGCTGTGACTGTGGCACCGAAGAAAAGTGAATGGGACATCTTATTTACCAGAACAAACGATATCCTGGATGATGGGTCGGGGGGGGCCTATATAGCGGGACGTTCCGATGTATTGCTCAATACTGCCGGAGGGGTAGAGGGAGCTACGGTAGACGATACCGCTATCGAAACGGTGGCAAACGTCTCGTCTTACACCTTTTCTTCTGTTATCGATACGCTTGGATATAGTTGGTACACCCATGACCATAGTGCAACACCGGCATATTCTGTCAATACGCTTACCTATGTGGTTAAAACCACAGAGGGGAACTACGCAAAATTGCAACCTGGTAGTTTCTATGGTCCCAATAGCGAGCAGTTTTACATGACCTTCCGATATTACTATCAGGCAGATGGATCAACGAACTTTTCGCGTTAAGGCTTTCTTGTGGAAAGAGAGAAACAGCCGCCGGTTACGGCGGCTGTAGGTGAATCGAAAGGCTTCCTCCGAAATTCTGGTGGGCCGGCAGGCCTTTCCTTATCTTGCACATAACCTTTTGCCGGATCGATCTATCACATCGATCCGGCAGATTATGCATGTATCATCTTATAAAAGTAATCGAAGAATGAAAAGCTTTCGCCGACTATTCGTTAAAGACTTCCTTTGCCAATTAGATATTATATATTGTCTGCTAAAAAGCCACCGTCGACAGGAATGGTCACGCCGGTGACGAAGCCGGAGGCCTTGTTCGATGCAAGGAAGAGGGCTGCTCCTGCGAGTTCCTGAACTTCACCGAAACGGCCGTAAGGGGTCCGGCCTATGATTGCTTTCCCCCGTTCCGTGAGTTCCCCACTCGCCTGGTCCACAAGAAGAGCCCCGTTTTGCCGCCCCAGAAAGAACCCCGGTGCAATGCCGTTGACTCTGATCTTGTAGGGCGCAAACTCTTTAGCGCTCGCCATGGTAAGGTTGAGGACTCCGGCCTTTGCCGCATCGTAGGCCCATACGCCGGAGAGTGGGGTATAGCTTGCCATGGAGGAGAGGTTAATGATGCTTCCCTGAATACCTGTTTTGATCCACCACGTTGTGATAACCTTTGTGGGAACAAGCAGCCCTGCGACAAGATTGAGCTCCATAACCGTTTTAAACTGATCGACGTCGGTATTGATAAAGGCCCCTTTCTCCTTGTTGCCCCCCACACCGTTTACCAGAATATCGACCGAGCCGAAATGGCCGATACATGCTTCCAGCGCCTTTTGGGTTTCGGTCTCGTTTCCCGTATCTGCTAGTACGGTTTGTAACATTTCATGGGCGCCGGGAAATACCGCTCTGAGGCCTTGGGACACTTTTTCCATACTGGCGTTGCTTCGGTTCCAGAGTGAGACTTGTGCGCCTGCTTTCAGATATGCTTCGGCAAGGGCCGAGGCTATGGCGCCTCCTCCCCCGGTGATGACGACCGTTTTTCCTGTAAGGCCAAACATCTCGTTGAGATACGCCATGAGAAAAGTTCCTTGCTCTTAGGCTTAGGGGATGAATTCTGCCTTTACACGGCCGATCATGCTGTGCCCTTTTTCGTTGTTTCCAAAATACCGTGCCCATGATGTCGCGCGATCTTTAGTGTTTCCAATGGTAATGGTGCCTTTTTGGAGGATGCGGCTTCGCCACCCTGTTGCCCCCTCGACAAAGAAATGGTAATCACCATCCGGCACAGGGTTCCCGTCCTGATTGGTACAGTCCCATGTGTACGATAATTCGCCCTGGTCGGGGGTCGGACCTGATACGGCATCGATCTCATCGGTCTTCATGTCCTCGGGATCGGCCGATTCAACCCAATCGGGAAGAACACCTTTTTGCTTCTTCCACCCCTCTTTCGAGGTAAAATCTGTTACAAAGATGGTTTTCACATGGTGTTTCTGGCTGTCTTCGATCCAGACGGCAAACTGATTGCTGCTTTGCGCAAATTGGCGGATATAGGTGAAGGTCAGCGTTACCGTTCGTGCTTCCGTTGTGGTTTCGGCCGATAGTGTTGTGTTGCCCTGCCAAAGTGAAAAGAGCATAAGTCCGGTAAAAAGCATGAAAATTTTTGTTCTACACATCTGAATGAAAAACCTCTCTTTGTGATCTTTATGCATGTGTTTCCGCAAGCGTTTCTTCTTTTTGCTTTCGCTTCTCGAAGATCATTGCCAGGAGAACGGAAAGTTCGTAAAGGACGAACATGGGACCCGCGAGAAGAATTTGGGAAACGACATCGGGCGGGGTGAGAATTGCCGCCATGACTACTATTCCGAGAAGAATATATTTTGCAGCCTGTTGCAGCTTTTTATGATTAACAAGTCCGACTCGGGCAAGAATGACGACGACGATGGGGAGTTCAAAGGCAACACCGAAGGCGATCAAGATGGAACTGATGAAACCGATATAGTTTCCAAAGGAGAACATAGCGGTAATCTCCGGCGTAGAATATTTCAAAAAGAAGGTCATGGTGATTGGTAATATTATCCGGTAGGAAAAAAAGGCCCCGGTGATGAAAAAGATTGTTCCGAAGATGATGGTAAAGCCGAGGGCTGCTACTTCCCCTTTTTCAAGCCCCGGTTTTACAAATCGCCATATCTGAAAAAGAATAACCGGTACGGAAGCCATAATCCCCATGGTAACCGATATTTTGATGTAGGCGAGAAAAAGCTCCGGCGGTGTCAGATAAACGAACGTAAGCCCCTGTACCGGCTTTTTGAGAACTTCCACGGCCGGATCGACAAAGTAATAACCGATACCGGAAAAGAGAACAATGGAAATTGCAATGTAAAAAAGTCTCTTTCTCAACTCCGAAAGGTGTTCGAAGAACGTCATGCGCAGATCATTACTCACTGAAATCTATTCCTCTATTGGCCGTTTCCCACCCCCGAAAAGGGGCGGGAAGGGCAAGCGTTAGTTGCTTTCGGCCTTCTTCTTTTTCTTTGCACGGGTGCGGCTGGGAGCCTGGGGTTCCTCTGTTATCTGTTTGGGATCTTCCGAGCGTTCATCTTCGTTCTGAAGCTCATCATCTTCACCCTTGCTTCCCTTTTTGAATTCCCTGATCGTTTTGCCGATGGCCTTTCCAATTTCAGGTATCTTTTTCGGACCAAAAATCAACAGGGCAATTGCCAAAATAAGAATGAGCTCAAAGGGCCCAAACCTTCCGATAAACATAGTATCCTCCTTGGGACCTTTACTTCTGCTCTTCTTTACTACTCACCTGGGCTCCCGTCGCCTCGGACGTTTCCGGCTTCTGAACCTGTCCGGCAGGTGCCTTCGTTTCGTCAAGGCTCAATTCTTCTGTCAGTTTGTTTGAGTGGGCCCTGAATTCCCGTATGGCGCTTCCCAGGGACTTCCCTATCTCCGGTAGCTTTTTCGGGCCAAAGATAAGAAGTGCTATGACAAAAATAAGGATCAGTTCCATGGGGCCGAGCCTTCCAAATCCAAACATACTATTACCTCCTGGGTAAAAATCCTATTCGAGATGGCTTTAGGGGTTGAGCGCCTGCCCTACCTCATTCCATTCCGTCAGATATTTTGCATGATCAAAGGTGAGAGACTGCTGTGAGTAAAGATATTCTTCTCCATTCGAAGCGGTGTAATATTGAATATCACTATACTCTCTCTCTTCTTTCATAAGTGTCAATGTGGCAGTCAATTCCGTATCGCTCAAATTAAAGGGGCTCTGCTTGAAAAGCCTTTTGGCAGTTGCCCTGGGATAGAGCTTTGAATCCCTGCGGACCTGATCGGCAATCATCTTTGCACTATCTTTTTCTTCGGTATTAACAAGGATATCGGCATAGGAATCGGACATATACTGCGAGCTGTACAGGTAGGAATCCTTCTTTCCTTCCTTCAGCTTGATGTCCGTCTCCTTGTTTTCTTCGAGAAACGTTAGGAACCGCTCGACGACTGCCTCTTTTGTCTCTCCGTCGGGAAGTACATCTTCAGAGATAAGTGTGGGCAGCTTACTTTTCCGAAAAAGATGCGCCGCTTTTGTCTCTTCTTGTATATCCATAATGATTGATTTAATAAGAGTCTGGCTGGAATCTTCCATGGTTCCTCGTACCTCAATAGTAGAGCGAAACGCCCTTTTTCACAATACCCAAACCGAATGAAAAAGGGAAAGGCCCTGCGGCCTTACCCTTTATTAGTACGTTGTTCTTCGTCTTATGCGGGAAGCAGGCCTTTGCTTGCGAGCTCATCGGCTACGTCTGTAAGACCAAGATTTTCCAGGGTTGCCCTGGTCGGAGCGCCGGTTTTCTTGTCCCAGCCGAACTCTTCGTAGAGCATATCCTTTGCAAGTTCCATATCTTCACGATCCAGCTTGTTGGTTCCCTTGTCGTAGGGTTTCTTGTCCTTGTCTGCATCAAAGACCCATTTGGGGATCAGATCGTGCTCGTTGCGCATGTCCATGGTATTCATCTGACGCATGGTTATCGCACGATGCAAGGTAATGAGCTTGAGGGCCTCTTTATCCAGTTCAGCTTCGCTAATCTCTTTTCCCGTTGCGAGGGTGTAATATTTTGATTCCATTGCCGTGTCCCCCCGGTAACCTTTCTCCTTAAGAGGAGATACGGTCATCGGCCACATCCAGTTACAGAGCGTCAGCGAGTCGTGGAGAAAATTCCGTTTCAGGGACCAGGCGGCAAATACGGCCTTTGGTTTGTTCATCGGGGTATAGTGTCCCGGTTCATCAATAGCTTCTCCGCCACCCCATACTTCGGCTGCGATTTCTTTCTGGATTTCAAGGGGAAGGCCGCTGCCGAGGAAGTTGTTGTGCGAGTGGTTTTGTGCGTCCCTGTTTTTGATCAGGTTGACCAAGGTTCCGACCTGGGCATCCGCCTCGTTGGAATGGTGGTGTGGATACCCGAAGTCCTTGTTCCACAGCCCATATGCTTCTTCGTCCCAGTAGTCGTCCCCGAAACCCCAGCGTTTGGCAAGGAGATAGGCACCGTCGGCCATGTGGGAAAACTCACCCTGTTTCGTTGCAATTCTTCGATAGAAATCGAGGAGGAAGGCCGGATCTCCGGCTTCGAGGAGGTCGAATCGAATGCTGTCATACTCGGCTTTTGGAAGGACCTTTTTCAGGATACCCTTGTTGTAGGCATAGTTAAAGTCTCTTCCAATCTGGAGGTAATTACACCATATTCCGTAGTCGTTGGTAATCTGTGCCCCCAGGGCCCTTGCGATCATGAGGCCTTCTCCGTTCATATCCTGGACGCCCTTTATCATAACGGCTCCGGGAGAGAAAAAGCCGACACAGGTGCTGGAGACGTAGGGAGGATATCCGTACTGCTCCAACTGAGGGATTTTCATCTGGGAATGGCACCTGATGGGACAGCTGGCGCAGCCACCCATACGGACGGTATACTTTTCCGCCACGGCGGTAAGGTCGAGAATACTCTTGAGGGTCCTAAAACCGATCCTGTTGAGATCCTGAGGTGGGTTCGTTCCCGTTTTTACGGGAGGTTCTGCAGCACCCCAGTATTTGTCTTCGGCAGAGGTCCAACGGGTAGCTGGATTGTTGAATTCGGCCCAGGGCTGGGGAAACTTCGGCACAACATGCTGGTTGTTGGCACCGATGACGGTGAGATTTTCTCTCATCAACCGCATCCATGCACCCTTGTCTCCGGCTATCTTTACCGACTGGGTACCACGGACCCCTATGGCTTTGAGCATCTTGGAACCCATCACATCGCCCAAACCACCTCCGTGGTGGCTGGACCCTGTTCTGATGAAGGATATCGGAACAAGATTTTCACCTGCCTGACCGATGACCGCTGACTGGGCCTGATCTCCCAGTTCTCCGGCAATCTCAGCCATGGTGTAGAAACACCCTTTGCCCCACATCATCGATGCATCTTCAATAGAAACTTCGTTGTCATTGATCTTGATCCAAACGGGAGAGGATGCCTTTCCCTCAACAATGACGGCGTCCCATCCTGCATATTTCAATTCCGAAGCGAAGTATCCGCCGAAGTGGCTGTTGATAACGGCATTGTATTTATTCCAGCTGGCAAGGGACGTGATAGTCATTCTTCCGCTGCAAAGAGCCCCTGTTCCCGTAAGGGGACCGGTTGAGAAGATCATTTTATTCTCGGGGTCGTGTGCTTTGGTCCCTTCGGGAACCTCATCCCACATAACCTTATAGCCAATTCCCGATCCGCCGATGTAATCGTAATATTTGGAAGAATCTTCCGCTGATATTTTTCCTGTAGAAAGGTTAACCCGCAGGATTTTTCCTGCCCATCCACCTAATGTAGCCATGTCTCATTGCTCCTTATTTCAATACTCAGATAAAATCGAACTACGCCTGAAGCGCCTTCTCAAAGCCCTGCTTTTTATAGAGCTCTATTGCATCTTCCCAGCTTACAAAGGTGAGTGCGCTGTTTGGACAGCCGGCAACACAGGCCGGGTGGCCGTAGCAAAGAAGACACTTTGTCGATTTGTTTCTCTCCGGATCCACCGTTGCCATGCCAAAGGGGCAGGCGCGTTCACAGGCACCACAACCGATACAGATATCGGTATCTACCACCCTTGCACCGGTATTTTCATCGGTACTGATTGCCTGAACCGGGCAGGCATTGGCACAATAGGGTTCGGCACACTGCTTACAGGTTTCTCCGTTAAGTTTGAAGTTACCCATCTGTCCGTCCCTGTAGGCCCAGGCCATGGTAACTCCGCTTTTTCCGTAGTTGAAATTCCTTCCTATCTTTACTCGAGCAATGTAGGGATGCACTTTCCCGTCATTGGAGACGGTACAGTTTATTTCACACCGCTTACAACCGGTACAGAGTCTGGAGTCGTGGATGATGGCTCCTGAAGCTGTCTCATAGACCCGGATTTCCGGACCGATTTTTTTCTTTCCGGTTGAAAGACGATACACCAGCGCTCCGACGGCAATTCCCGCCACACCGGCACCGCTGATTTTAAGAAATTCCCGTCGCGCTATTTTTCGTTCTAGCAATTTCTCCTTTTCTTCGTTAGATTTTTCTTCTTTTTTTTCGGCCATGTTGTTACTTCTCCCTTATTAAGCTTAACGCGTGTACACATCATCAGATTATCACCTGCGGATTTATTATATGCATTGGGAAATCTGATGTGATGCGGTTCACGATATTAGCTTCTCTCTTTGTTCCCTTTCTTCTGCATCCCGTACCTTTTTCCGCGTTACCGGACTCCGGAACATCTTCCAATAGCAGAAGATATTTTTCGATTCGATGTCGTAAAGATAGGCTTGAGCGTCGACTTCCCGATCGAAGCTCATGAAGATCCCATCTCCCACGACATAGTATCCCTCCGGGCCTTTTTCAACCCTTAGTTTGCCGTCGGTATCTACAGTCTCTCCATCGCTGAATTCTATCATGGCACCTCCCTATTATTGAGTTCATTTCACATAATACATGACTTTAGAAAAATAAAATTTATAATTTCACAATATTTACTTTTTTATCGATTTGTCAAGGATAATCGTTTGCATGGAATGAAGAAAAGCTTACAATTTTTGTTGTCTTTGGTATGATACCCGCCATGAATGAGTTGAGCATCGAAATTGCGCTGGTTGAATGCGCTGCTGCACGGGTGAAGGGGAGAAGAATACGGTCGATCTGTATCGGCTATAATGTAACCATAGTAGAGCTTGACGACGGATCCATGGGTACTTCGGCAATGTTGAAGGAGCCGAAAGCGGGAACTGAGCATCATTTGACGGAAGCAGGAACCTTGATTGGGGCAAAGGCCGACAAGGTGATGTACTGGCTGCTGGAACATCAGGCTTCGGTAAAGCGAAATGTCGCCCTTGCCACCATTAATGCCGCTTCGGCCATGACCAGCTATCCGGAAGAGCAAGGGATAACGGCATCGGATCTTCCCCTTATTCACGAGGGAGATGTGCTTGGAATTGTCGGTTTCATCGCCCCTATGGTGCGGCGGATGGCTCCGAAAGCCGCGGATTTTTTTATTTTTGATAATAGCCTGAATGAGGGGGTATCGCCCCCTGAAAAGCAACCTGAATTGATTCCGAAATGCTCGGTTGTCTGCATCACCGGTACCAGCTTTTTGAATCATACCGTGAGTACCGTTCTTTCCTACTGTCGGAACGCCCGGGAGGTTGTCATTGTAGGACCAAGTACTCCGCTTTTTCCCGAGGTCTTTGCCGATACCCCAGTCACCTTCCTTGCCGGCTCCCGCTGGCCTTCGGACAAACGGGAGCAGTTATTCAGCTTGTCTTCCCAGGCCGCCGGCGTACACCAACTAAGCAGGCTTATGCGGAAGGTAACGATCCCTATTTCCCGCGGTTCATGACCTCCACAAGCTGAGCAACAATTCCCACAGCGATTTCTCCCGGACTGCTTCCTCCGATCGGTATACCGATGGGACTGACCATCCTGTCTATCTTCTCTTCCTCATAGCCTTCCTGCTTGAGCTCCTTCCTCAGTTTTGCCGCTTTTGTTCCGCTTGCGATCAATCCAAGGTACTTCCACTCTTTTTTTAGAAAATAGCGGGCAAGGCGAAAATCCGTGGTATGGTCGCGGCTCACGATGACGATGTAGCTGTGGTCGTCAAGGGACAGAGAATCCTCGATTACCTTTTCATCGAAGGAGGTAATAATGCGTTCCACACCGGGAAAGCGCTCCTCGTTGGCATACTCTTCCATCGAGTCGATCAGGACCGTCCTAAAATCCAACTCGCGGGTCATCGAATAGATGGCTTTGCCGATGTGGCCTGCTCCGCAGATGACAAGCTGCTTCCGTTTCTGAAGCGGTTCGATAAGGTAAGTGACCTTACCGCCGCAGGCCATATTAAGGTCCTTGCCCAGATCCTTTTTATAGTAGCGGACCTCTCCTTCCCGGATTGCCTCCAGGGCCTCTTCCAGGGCGATATGTTCCAAGGCTCCCCCTCCGATGGTCCCGAACGTCAAATGGCGATCCCCCTTGTCCACCACAAGCATTTTTGCTCCCGGGATCTGTGGAACCGAACCTATAACCTCGACGATGGTGACAAAGGCAATAGACTCCTCGCTTTTTGCAAATTCCGCGGCAGTCAATATCAAATTATCCATATCGCTACTCCATATTCTATTCTTTGACTAGGGTTTTAGCATAAACACATGCTTTTTTCCAGATGCAGCCGTGAGTTTTCCCTTTTTCCGTTGCTCATTGACATTCAGGACCGTAAAATATATACCATAGTGGTAAAGCTAACTAGGAGGATACTATGAAGCGTACGCTCGTATTGATCGGATCAATGCTTGTTATTCTTACGTTTGTAACCGCATGCGGAGGGAAGTCCGCCTTCCCCAAGGCTTCGGACAATGTTGCTGTTGCGGAGGATGACTTTGACGCTCACGGTTGGAAGGGAAAGGTCGCTATCACATTTGAGGGCGATAAGATCGTCAAGGTTCAGTACGACGAGTTGAACAAGAAAGGTGATTTAAAGTCTGGAGATAAGGCCTATGCCGCTCAGATGGAACCAGCAGCAGGCGTGACACCGGCGGAGGCCGGCGAACAGCTTGCCGCCAGCCTTGTGAAAACGCAGGACGTCTCCAAGGTCGATACCGTTACCGGTGCTACCGAGATCACCGCGCGTTTTAAGGAACTTGCGGAAAAGGCTCTCTCAAGCCGATAGATTCGTTCCATCTCTCTTACAAAAGCTGCCTGGAAAAGATCGGGCAGCTTTTTTTATAGAAAAGGCCTTTAGCTTTCTTGATTTATATTCGGCGCTAACCATTTCG
The DNA here is from genome assembly GCF_000378205.1 of Sediminispirochaeta bajacaliforniensis DSM 16054. Taxonomy (NCBI): domain Bacteria; kingdom Pseudomonadati; phylum Spirochaetota; class Spirochaetia; order Spirochaetales; family Spirochaetaceae; genus Sediminispirochaeta; species Sediminispirochaeta bajacaliforniensis. The sequence goes on from NZ_KB899416.1 coordinate 123,279, forward strand.
ATGTGCAGGAGAATGAAATCATTCCTTCCCCGTGAGCTTGATGAAAATCTTCCAGTGATAGAGAATAGGCAAAACAGCTTTGGGGGAGAGGTCAGATGAAGATTACCGGATGGAAGCTTGATAGGATTTCCGTGGCATTGAAGACTCCTTTTATCACTTCGCTAAGGAGGCTGGATGCCATCGAGAATATCATTCTGACCATTAATAGTGATACCCCGTTCTCGGGGCAGGGGGGGGCCGCCCCTACAGCGGTGATTACCGGCGATACCTTCGGTTCCATCACCGCCGGTATCGAGCACATCATGACTGCCATCATGGGAATGGAGATCGAAAACATAGAAGGCATCATGCAGCGTATACAGACCTCCATGGTCGGCAACAGCTCGGCAAAAGCGGCTGTCGATATGGCTGTCTATGATCTGTACGGCAAGCTGTACTCCGCTCCGCTCTACCGACTTCTGGGGGGCGCGCGCGACAGCCTTACGACCGACATCACCATCAGCCTGAATGAACCGGAAGAGATGGCGTCGGATAGTGTAAAGGCCGCGGAAGAAGGGTTTTCGGTCCTGAAAATTAAATTGGGCAAAGATGCGGCAAGGGACTTTGAAAGAATAAAAGCGGTAAGGGATGCCGTGGGGCCTTCCGTTTCGCTTCGGATCGATGCAAATCAGGGATGGACGCCGAAGGATGCCGTCGGGGTTGTTGCGAGGATGGAACGGGCTGGGATTAATCCGGAACTCATCGAACAGCCTGTTGCTGCCCGTGATTTTGAGGGCATGTGCTATGTCAGGGAGCGAATCCCCTTTCCCCTTGTTGCAGACGAGAGTCTCTTTTCTCCCAAGGATGCCATCGATCTGGTGAAGATGCATGCGGCAGATGGTTTCAATATCAAGCTGATGAAATCCGGAGGGATCTGTAATGCCATGAAGATTGCCGCCATCGCCGAATCGGCAGGTTTATTTTGCATGGTGGGATCCATGATGGAAAGCCACACAGGCCTTACCGCTGCCGCCCATTTTGCGGCATCCCGTGCCGTTGTTAGCATGGTCGATCTTGATGTGCCTCTTTTATGCGCCGAAAGGAAAGAGCATGGCGGAACGGAGTATACAGGGAGCAGTATTCGTCTACCGGAGGCAGCGGGCCTTGGTCTCGACTGAGAAATACTTCAGAGGCCTTTCAGGAAAAGGCCCTGGACAGTGCCGAGTGTAGGTTTTTCCTGAAGGTTTTTATCTTCTCGGCAGTTGCAGCCCTTCCGAAATGCACCCTGTTTGTCAGCAGTACCACCTTCAGATCGAGGGAAGGGTCCATCCACACGCTGGTCCCCGTGAAGCCCGTGTGTCCGAAGGCTTCGGGACTAAAAAGCGGTCCTGCGAAAGAGTCCCGATCCTGCACCAAAAAACCGAAGGCCCGTTTCGGTGAAAGCCCCTGGGTCTGGTTCCCGGTCATCAGGCGTACACTTTCTTCGGAAAGTATGTGCTTACCGTTGAGCATTCCCCCGCTGGAAAACAGCTCAAGGAGTTTCATAATCCCTTCCGCATTTCCGAACAGGCCGGCGTTGCCTCCCATGCCGCCGAGGCAGAACGCGTTCTCGTCATGTACCTCTCCTTTCAGCCACCTGTCTCGCCAGGGACAGTATTCGGTAGCGGCGATGTTCTCTTTGATTTCCTTATCGTTGCTTCTTAGGGGATTGAATAGAAGGGAATCTATTTCTCCCGGAGTGGTAACCAGTTGACGGAAAAGCTCATCCATGTTTTCCCCCGTTATCTTCTTTACCGCTTCGGCAAGAAGGATATAGCCCGTGCAGCTGTATATGACCTGGGCTCCAGGTTTTACGGTTGGAGTAAGGGAGAAGAGATGCCCGATTGCCTTAGCCCGGTCGATCTCCGCTTCCGTCTCAAAGAGCTTGAATATATCGGGGACGGGGGGAAGCCCCGAGGTGTGAGTGAACAGCTGGCCAAGGGATATACTGGCGGTTTCCCGCCGAAGGGAAGGAAGGAAAGCCCCTATTTCCGTATCCGGAGAAATCTTCTCCTGTTCCATGACGGCAAGGGCCGTTGTGGTAGTTGCCAGGGGTTTTGTGAGCGAGGCAAGGTCGAAGATGGTTTCCGACGTCATCTCTTCTTTGTACGGATACAGCCGTCTGTATCCGGCGGTCTTGGAAAAAACAACCTTTCCGTGCTGCTTTACAAGGAGGACAAAACCGGGAGTCGTCCTGTCGGCAATGGCCTCGTCGAGCATTGTTTCGATGGTCTTTCCGTTATTTTCCTGCATGCTTGAGAACCAACCCAATATGTTCTTCGTTTTGCTGGAGCAGTTTTCGTGCCTCTGGTGCCGAAACCTTGAGCAGCACCGATACGATTGCCACCTTCGGCTTCCTGTCGCACGCCAGGAAGGCCTGTTCTGCCACTTCGCTTGTGCAGCCGCACACCTCTTTTATGAGCCTTATGGACCTGTTTATCAGCTTACTGTTGAGCGGCATCAGGTCGACCATAAAGTTTTTGTACACCTTGCCAAGCCGTATCATTGCCGCCGTGGTGATCATATTCAGAACCAGCTTCTGGGCCGTTCCCGATTTCATTCGGGTAGATCCCGTAATAATTTCCGGGCCCACATCGATAAGGATGCTCCTGTCGGCATATGCAAATGTTCGGGAGTTGCTGTTGCTGCTTATGGCGCAGGTAACGGCTCCCTGTTCCCTTCCCCGCTTCAGGGCTCCTATGACATAGGGGGCATGGCCGCTTGCGGTGATCCCTATCACAATGTCATTGGGGCCGACCCCTTTTTCATCCATGGCGGCCCCGCCTTTCTCTTCGTCATCTTCGGCCCATTCCACAGCCCTTGTCAAGGCATCCTGCCCTCCGGCAATAATCCCCTGAATCATTTCGGGGTCCGTTCCGAAGGTCGGGGGGCACTCCGAAGCATCGAGAACTCCTAACCGGCCAGAGGTCCCTGCCCCTACATAAAAAAGCCGACCACCGCGCCGAAACCCCCTGACAGCATCATCGACGACATCGGCAATGGAGTCGAGGGCCTTTTCGATGACCAGCGGAACCTTTTTGTCGGCTTCGTTTATTATTTTAAGAATCTCTATTGTCGACTTTGTATCGATATCTTGAGAAGCCGGATTTGCCTGCTCTGTTGTGAGGTTTCCCAAATAATCCATGTCCGTTTTATCTCCTGTTCGTTTCACGCCTGTGATATTTTTCCCATCACAACAGGACAAGCGGCACCGGTTGCTGAAGGAATATTGTTTGTTTTTCCATTGATAGTAAAATAGGCCATAAGAGCAAAGGCCGCCGCCTCTTTGTAATCGCTGCTGATGCCTGCCTCTTCTCCCTTAAGTACGGGACACTGCAGATGATTTCTCAGCGATTCCATGATAAGAGGATTATGAGCGCCACCTCCCGTCACTATCACCTTGTCGGGAAGTCGGTCCAGATGCGCCGAATAGGCGTGGACGATGCTGCGGGCGGTAAACTCCTCGGCCGTCCGTATCAGATCTTCGTTGATCGTAAGCTTTTTCAGAAATACGTCAAAAAAAGAGGACCCGAATTCTTCCCGGCCCGTGCTCTTCGGAGGTTTTTTCCCAAAATAGGGGTGGGCCATCCACTCCTGCAGAAGAGTCTCGTCTATGTTCCCTTTTCTGCCGAGGCTTCCATCCCTGTCGTACGACCATGCCCCGTTTGTAAATTCGGTTACCAGTCGGTCGACAACCATGTTCCCCGGCCCGGTATCAAAGGCCACGGGATCGGCAGCCGCATCCCCGAAGAAGGTGACATTTCCGATTCCGCCGATGTTTTGAAAAGCGGTACCCGAACCAAGCCGCTCGACCATGATCCTTTCCAGGAAGGGAACCAGGGGGGCTCCCGTTCCTCCCGCAGCAATGTCGGCCGATCGAAAATCGGATACCGTCGTTATTCCCGTTCTTCTGGCGATAATGGATCCGTCTCCGACCTGCAGACTTCCCCTTGCACTCTTTCCACAGAATTCTGTTTTTTCCGCGATGTGATAGAGTGTCTGTCCGTGAGAGCCAATCACTGCCACATCTTCGCAGCGGAGGCCTTCTTTTTTCATTAACAAAAGGGCAGCTTCAGCAAACAATTCACCCATGATCGAATGGAGAAGGATAAGCTCCCGGAGGGAACACCGCGGATCTTCAAAGAGGGCAAAGATCTTTTTTTTGACCGGATCGGGAAGACCGACATTGATTCCCTTCACATCCTTGATTGCTATTTTTGCACCATTATCATGAAAGCTTATGACGGCTGCATCAATCGAGTCCACAGATGTTCCCGACATGAGCCCGATTGCTTTTGTCCTCTTCATGCTGCAAGTATGCCGCTTTCCGTCATGATTGTCAAAATGTTTTAAAATTTTTTTTCAAATAAAAAAATCTTCAATAAAAATATTTTTTATTGACACTCATATCTGGCCAACCTATAATCATACAATTATATAAGGGGGTAGATTAATGAAAAAAATAGCGTGGTCCTTATTCTTCTGTTTTCTGGCCTTGTCGCTTTTTGCTTCCGGTAAGCAGGAAGCCACGCAAAAGGTGGGACCTTCGGAAAAGGTGCTGGCTGCGGACCAGACGCTGATCATCGGCACAGATGCGGAGCCTGCGGGGATTGATCCTCACAAAAGCACATCGTTTTCTTCTGTCCGAGTTACGAAAAAAATCTATGAAACACTGGTTCAGACCGATGCGAATATGAATATCATTCCGGGTCTGGCCGAATCCTGGGAGATACCGGAGAATACGACCTACATCTTCAACCTGAAACACGGGGTGAGGTTCCATAACGGCCGGGAAATGACGGCCGGGGATGTGAAATATTCCTTTGATCGTATCATGAATCCGGAAAATGCCTGTATTGCAAAATCCTATTTCAAGGCGGTTTCCGATATTACCGTAGTGGACGACTATACGGTGAAGCTTTCCCTTACAGAACCCTATGCACCGCTTTTGTCCTATCTGACGAGTGTGTATACTTCCATTGTTCCAAAGGAAGTGGTTGAGGAAAACGGCGATCTGATGCAGGTTGCCTGCGGTACCGGCCCATTTATGCTTGAGGACTGGGTTCCCGATAACCATATTACGTTCAAAAAAAATGGTGCATATCACATTTCGGGAGAGCCGAAACTCGATAGTGTGGTCCTGATGGTAATGCCCGATGAATCGTCCCGCCTCGCAGCCTTGCGGACGGGTGCCGTTCACCTTACCACGCTTGGCTCCCAGAATATCGAACTGGTTAAGAACAACCCGAATATCGTATTGAAGAGCTATCAGTCGAAGGATTATACCTTTCTCGGTTTCAACATGAATATTGAACCCTTCAGCGATGTCAGGGTTCGGCAGGCGATGTCCTTGGCTGTGGACAGAAGCGAACTGGCGAAGATTGTATTCAATGGTGATGCAGTGACCTCCGGACCGGTTCCCCCTGCTTTCGGGAAATGGGCCCTTGATGTCGATACGAATGATTTTTTTCATCAGGATCTCGATCGGGCAAAAGAACTTCTGAAAGAGGCTGGTTACAAGGATGGTTTTGATGTCGAAATAACCGTTCCCAGTTCTTATCCCGAAGTGGTGAGTACGGCCCAGGTCCTTATCCAGCAGTTCGGAAAGATCGACATCAGAGCGACGATACGCCAGCTCGAGATCGGACAGTATGTCGATGCCTGGAAAAAGACGGACCATCAGGTTATGGCCGGAAAGAACGGTTCGGGGACGGACCCCGATCGTGCGCTCTCCTTCTTTTTCAATACCGAAGGAAGTGCAAATGTCTGGGGGTTTTCCGATAAGGCTTTCGATGATCTGACAAACCGGGCAAAGGTGACGACCGACACCGACGAACGGGTGGTGCTTTACCTTGACGCCCAAAAGCGGCTCTTTGAGCTTTCTCCCAATCTCTTTTTCAATGCACCAATGAAATATTACTTCGTCCGGAGTAATGTGGAAGGGTTCAACCCGAATGCTTTCAATGCGGAGGATCTCAGAGAGGTAGTCATCTACGAATAAAAAGGGTAGGGGGTGCGATGCTTCGCGCCCCTTGCTTTGAAGGTTCAGTCAGGATGCGTTCATATATACTAAGACGATTATTACTCTTCATACCTGTGCTCATAGGTATTTCGATTGCCGTTTTTCTTCTCATGCACCTGATTCCGGGAAATGCCGTGGACAGCCTTCTTGGGGTGGAGGCCACGGATGAATTACGCGCCCAGCTGACAAAGCAGTTTGGGTTGGATCTTCCCTGGTACCGCCAGTATGCAAACTGGATAACGGGTGTGATTCAGGGTGATTTTGGAAATTCAATCAGGACCGGAAAACCGATACTTCCGGAGATATTAAAGCGATTCAGGGTTACCTTTGAGCTGTCGCTTATCGCTTCCCTTATTTCATGGATCATCGCCATTCCGCTGGGTATCCTTGCCGCTGTTAAGCGGAATACCCTTCTGGATGGTGTTGCAAGGGTTGTCGCCCTGTTCTGGGTCTCCATTCCCAATTTTGCCCTTGCGACCCTGCTGTTGCTTTTTCTTTCCCTGAAGATGAATTATTACCCGGCCCTGAAGTATGCATCGTTTTTTAGTAATCCCATGGAAAACCTGCAGATCATATTTTTTCCTGCCCTGGTTCTTGGAGCCATCATGGCTGGATCGGTCATGCGAATGACCAGGTCCTCGGTTCTGGAGGTGCTCAGGCAGGATTTTATCAGGACGATACGGGCCAAGGGGGCGAAAGAACGGGTTGTCATTTTCAAGCATGCCTTGAAAAACTCATTTTCGCCAATCATAACCATTGTGGGTATGCAGATGGGGTATCTTCTCGGCGGAACCGTCGTAACGGAACAGATTTTCTCCTTGCCGGGGCTTGGACTTTTTATTTTGACGGGTATCAATCAACGCGACTATCCTGTCGTGCAGGGCAGCATTTTGTTTTTCGCCTTGATTTTCGGCGTCATAAATCTTCTGGTAGATCTGATATATGCCGGAGTAGATCCAAGAATCCAGTATAAATAGATTTTTCTTGATAAGGATGTGCCAATGGGGCTTCTGAAAGAACTCCTACACGACAAGATAGGAAGAATAGGATTGATTGGGGTGCTTATCGTGTTGCTCACGGCACTCTTTGCGCCTCTCATTGCCCCCCACGACCCTGTCGAAATGTTTCCTCAGCTCAGAGAGGCTCCGGGAAAATTGTTTATCATGGGGACGGATAATTTTGGACGTGATGTTTTTTCCAGAATTGTGTACGGGGCGAGGGTATCGATTATGGTAGGCCTGATTTCCGTGGGAATCGGCGCGTCGCTGGGGATTGTTCTCGGCCTTGCCGCCGGTTATTTTTCGGGATGGCTGGATAATATCATCATGCGTCTTATGGATATTTTGTTTGCCTTTCCCTCGATTCTGCTGGCCCTGTCGATCGTTTCCGTGCTCGGACCCGATCTGAAAAATACCATCATTGCAATAGGCATCGTCAGGATACCCATTTTTACCAGAACCGTGCGGGCGGAGGTTCTGTCGGTGAAATCCCAGGAATATATTACCAGCGCGCGATCGATAGGCATCAAGGATTCCATGATAATAATCCGGCACATCATGCCCAATATTATGTCGCCGTTTCTTGTTCAGGCAACGCTTTCTCTTTCGAGCGCGATCCTTGTCGAAGCCTCCCTCAGTTTTCTTGGCCTTGGCATTCAGCCTCCCAATCCGTCATGGGGTTCCATGCTCAACGAAAGCAGAAAGATCATGGAGCTTGCGCCCTGGACCGCTCTGTATCCTGCCATTGCCATCATCCTTACCATTTTGTCTTTTAATCTGCTGGGTGACAGCCTGAGGGACATCCTTGATCCCAAGCTTCGGAATATCGAGTGAGATTGCCGCATGAGTGAAAACGAATTACTGCAGATTGAACATCTTACCATAGAACTCAGGACGAAAAAGAACCGCTACAATCTGGTCGAGGATGTCTCCTTTTCCGTCGGCAAGAAAGAGGTTTTCGGTATCGTCGGTGAATCAGGCTGCGGTAAAAGTGTGACCGCCTATTCGATCATCGATCTTTTGGCCACACCTCCTCTTTATATCAGCCGCGGCCGTATCAATTTCGAAGGAAGGGATCTTACCGGACTGTCGAACACAGAGATGCGGAAAATCAGGGGCAATGCCATATCGATGATCTTTCAGGAGCCTATGACAGCCCTCGATCCGCTTTTTACCATCGGCCAGCAGTTGAAGGAAATCCTGCACTTTCATTACCAGCTGCCGGAAGAGGTCATGCATGAACGGGCCGTCGATATACTGCGGAAGGTGGAGATTCCCAGGGCCGAGCAATTAATGAAGGAGTATCCTCACCAGCTCTCCGGCGGCATGCTTCAGCGGGTGATGATTGCAATGGCATTGCTGAACAATCCAAAGCTTCTCATTGCCGACGAACCCACCACCGCCCTGGATGTAACGATCCAGGCACAAATCCTCGATCTCATAAACGGATTGAAGGAGCGTTTCGATACCTCGGTCATCATGATCACCCATGACCTCGGCGTCATTTCGGAGACCTGCGACCGGGTTGCGGTCCTTTACGCCGGCCATGTTGTGGAAGTAAGTGATGTGGAGACGATTTTTTCGGATGCCATGCATCCCTATACCAAGGGACTTGTCCGGTCCGTCACATCCCTGGGAGAGAAAAGGAAGGAGCTCTACACCATTCCCGGCGTGGTACCCAGCATCGATACCATGGGAAGAGGCTGTCGTTTTTATGATCGATGTTCACGGAAAATGGAAAGATGCAGGGATGCCGTTCCCGCTCTGAAGGAATATGGCCGGGGACATCTGTGCAGATGCTGGCTTTTTGAAGGATCCGAGCATGAATAAGAGCCTACTGGCCGTCGAAGGCCTGCGGAAATATTTTCCCCTGAAGGGCGGCGTTTTCAATAAGACCATCGGGTACGTACGTGCGGTGGAAAAGGTGAGCTTTTGCGTGAACAAACAAGAGACCTTCTCCCTTGTCGGCGAATCCGGCTGCGGAAAATCCACGACTGGCAGGACCATTCTGCGTCTGGAAGAGCCCGATGAGGGCAAAATCATCTTTAACGGCGAGGACATCAACAAATACGGTAAGAAGTCGATGCGGATGATGCGTAGGCATATGCAGATGGTCTTCCAAAACCCCTATAATTCCCTCAATCCCCGCATGAAGATTAAAGCACTTCTTGCCGAACCCCTTCAGACCCACACGGCGCTGTCGTCAAAAGAGATACATGGGAAAATAGACGAAATGCTGGAAAGGGTGGGGCTTTCTGCCTCTTATAAGGAGCGCTATGCCCACCAGTTCAGCGGCGGACAACGCCAGCGGATAAGCATAGCAAGGGCCCTGATAACCAACCCCGCCCTTGTCATTGCCGATGAGCCGGCCAGTGCCCTCGATGTTTCCATTCAGTCGCAGATTATTAATCTACTTATGCAGCTTCAGGATGAGTTGGAGCTTACCTATATCTTCATTTCGCACGATCTGAATGTAGTCCGGCATATAAGTTCGGTGGTGGGAGTCATGTATTTGGGGAGAATCGTGGAGCAGGCTCCTACCGAAGAGTTGTTTGCCAGGCCTTCCCACCCCTATACCCAGGCGCTGCTTTCCGCGGTTCCCTTACTTTTGCCGGGGAAGAAGAAGGAGCGAATCATTCTTTCGGGAGATGTGCCCAACCCTGCCGATCCGCCGAAGGGTTGTCCCTTCCACTTGCGGTGCCGGTATGTCATGGACAAATGCAGGACGGAGTTGCCCCAAAGCGTGGCGTTGAGCGACGAACACCGGGCCTCCTGTCACCTGCTGTAAGAGGCCTTAGGGTTCTTTCAGCAGATTACGATAGATGCCCGGGTCCGATCCTTCTATGGGGACGGCTCCCACGCTTTTGCGGTAGAAATCGGCAGGGCCGACACCACCTATGACGGCGTAGGCATAGCCCGATTCCCGCATGGCCCAGAGGGCATGGAGCAGGAGCGTTTCGCCGATTTTCTTTCCGCGTGCTTCCTTCCTGACCCCTGTCGGACCGAAAAAGTTTTTACAGACGGCGTCGTAGGAGGCAAACCCCATGATCCTGCCCTCTTCGACGGCAATGAAGGAAGAGACCGGCAGCCTTGAGAAGGTCGCTTCGACCTGATCGGCCCAGGAGCGGCTGAAATGTTCGCAAACCCATTGTGTGACCAGGCTTTTTTCCGAAGGCAGCGGCCGCTTGATGATTATTCCTCCGGCTTTGGCCGGAGCGGGGAGGGGCGGAAGATCATAGAGTCTGACAAGCATGTCGAACATAAAGGGAGTATACACTCTTTGGAGGTGCTATGATAGAATCCGAAACCATGAAACAGCATATCCGCCCTGCGGCATCGGAAGAAGAATTGATTTCCTGTGCAAAATTGATGGCGGAATCCGAACCATGGATTACCCTGGGAAGAGGCTTTGAACAGACACGGAAAGCGGTGCATGATGCTTCCTCCGATCTGTTTATTTCACTGGCCGGCGAAGAGTTCACCGGCTTTATCATGGTTCAGATGCAGGGGGCCTTTCGCGGCTATATAAAGTCTTTCGGCATTATGCCTTCCTGGAGAGGCCGCGGGATTGGTACTTCGCTTCTGTCCTTTGCCGAGTCGTACATTTTCGCAGCAACCCCCAATGTTTTTCTCTGTGTCTCTTCCTTCAATACCTCGGCACAAGGCTTTTATACCGCTCATGGGTATGAGATTATAGGAGAACTAAAAGACTATATCATTGAAGGCTATTCCGAAATCCTGATGCGGAAGTCTGTCGGGCCCTTGAGTGGCTACAGGGGAAGTCGTGGATAGGATCGGTTATGAAGATGGCACACTGCGGGTCGAAGGTCTTTCCGTCGGAGAGCTTGCTGGTAAGTTCGGGACGCCGCTGTTTATCTACAGCAAGAAAGAGCTGCTAAGCCGTCTGGAGAGAATGAAGCAGGCCTTTTCGGCAGTCGGTCCAACCATCTGCTTTGCGGTCAAGTCGTTGAGTAATATCCACATCCTCACTGATCTTGCGGCAGCCGGCTGCGGATTCGACATCGTCAGCGGCGGTGAGCTGTATCGGGTAAGGGAAGCGGGAGCCGACATGCGCAGCGTTGTGTATGCCGGTGTAGGCAAGACCGATCGGGAACTTTCCGAGGCAATTGGCGCAGGGGTTGGCCTGTTCAACGTAGAATCGGAAGAGGAGCTTGCCGTCCTGGAAACGATAGCTCAAGAACGGGGCGCCCGTGTCGAGGCTGCCCTGAGAATCAATCCCGATATCGATCCCGGAACCCACGATTTTATTTCGACGGGGAAGAAAGAGACCAAATTTGGTATCGATATCGATCGGGCCTTCGCCGTTTTTGATGCCGTGAAAAACAGTCCTTCCGTACACCTTTGCGGCATCCATTTTTACCTTGGCTCCGGCGGTCATAGCGCCGAGCCCTATGCCGAGGCGGCACGGACCGGCGTGGATCTTGTGTGCAGGCTGCGCAGCCGTGGTCATGAGCTGCGCTATCTCGACCTTGGCGGAGGCTTCGGGAATGATTACCTAAGCGGTGAAAGTCCCGCCATAGAGGAGTATGCTTCGGCCATTGTTCCTCACATAAAAGGTACCGGCCTCCGTCTGATTCTCGAACCTGGTAAGAGCATTGCGGCCAACAGCGGAATACTTGTAGGTCGCGTACTGTTCAGGAAACAGGGCGGCTCAAAGACCTTTATCATCCTCGATGCGGGGATGAACGACCTCATCCGGCCGCCCCTGTACGGTGCCTTTCACTTTATCTGGCCCGCAGAGGCTGCCGAAGATCAAATTCCCCTTCGTATGGAAGAGCGGATGGATCTCCCCGGGCTTGAAAAGGTTGATGTCGTGGGTCCGATCTGCGAAAGCAGTGATTTTTTTGCAAAGGAACGTTATCTTCCCCACCTCGAACGGGGAGATCTTCTGGCCATTTTCTCGGCAGGGGCCTACGGCTCTGCCATGAGCAGTAATTATAATTCGAGGGGGCTTTTGCCCGAGGTGCTTGTGGACGGAAACGAGGCCGTGCTTATCCGCAGGCGCCAGGATTATGAGGATCTTCTCGGCCTGGAACGACTGAGCGGAAACAATTGCATAGGAAAAAACTGAATAAAAGGAAGGCGCTGTATGGATTTTTTGGCCGGGGCTGGGGGGCTGCGGGAGGAAATTGTCGGCTATCGAAGATATATCCATCGCCATCCCGAGCTCGGTATGGAGACCGCCGGGACCGCTGATTTCGTGCAGGCATCTCTGGAAAAGATGGGAATACGCTGCTTTCGGCCGATTCCAAATTCGGTCTGCGGGATACTTGAGGGAGACGGAGAAAAGACCGTCGCCCTCAGGGCGGATATGGATGCCCTGCCCATCGAGGAGCAGACCGGGCTCGATTTCTCATCCGCCGTTCCCGGCCGAATGCATGCCTGCGGCCATGATGCCCACACCGCAATAGCCCTGGGCTCTGCCCTTCTGCTGTCCCGTCACCGGGAACTGGTGACGGGAAACGTCAAATTCATCTTTCAGCCCGCGGAAGAAACCTCGGGAGGAGCCCTGCCCATGATCAGGGCCGGAGTCTTACGGAATCCCGAGGTTTCCGCAATATTCGGCCTGCACTGCAATACGGGAAGGAAAGCGGGAGAGATCGCCCTTACCTATGGGCAGGCGTACGCCGCATCTGAGACCTTCGATATTGAGATCATCGGCAAGATGAGCCACGGTGCGGCTCCCCAGGGTGGCATCGATGCCGTTCTTGTCGCCGCCCAGGTGATCACCGCCCTTCATCACATTGTTTCGAGGGAGATTGATCCCGTTCACCCTGCGGTGCTCACCCTGGGTACCATAGCCGGCGGCCAGGCCCGCAATATTCTGGCGGAGCGGATCCGCCTTGAAGGTATCTGCAGGGCGACCGATCCCGAGGTCCTGCATCGTCTTCGGCAGAAGGTGATACGAACGGCCGAGGGTGTGGCCTCGGGACTTGGTGCGAAGGCGCTGGTTAGCTTCGAATCGGGGTATACGGCGCTTATCAACAACGATGCCATGACGGATCTTGTAAGGCGGTCGGCGGAAAAGCTTCTGGGAAGGCATGCGATACATATCAACAAAGAGCCCAATATGGGGGTCGAGGATATGGCCTATTTCTTGAAGGAGATCCCCGGCTGTTTCTTTTTTCTCGGGGTCGCCAATGAAGAGAAGGGGATTACCGCGCAGCTTCATAACGGTGCTTTCACCATCGATGAAGAGGCCCTGATCATCGGCACAGCCATTCAGTGCGAGAACATCGTCTCTTTTCTTTCAAATAGAACTCTTTAAAAAAAAATTACAAAAAAAGTTTCCATTTATAAAATAATTTATTGGCTTCTGCCTTCGGCCATGATACTATAGCCTCATGGATTTCAACGAAATGATCGGGAATATTTTTATGCTGGGCCTGCCTTCTTCAGTGCTTGACGATGTGGGAAAGGATGTTCTTGCAGCCGTCAGACCCGGATCGGTCATTTTATTTTCCAGAAATGTGGTGGACAGGGAGCAGGTGGCCCGGTTTATCGAAGAGATAACGAATTTTCTCGGATACAAACCGCTCATTGCAATCGATCAGGAAGGTGGCATTGTCACAAGGCTGAAAAAGGGATTTACCGTTTCTCCCGGCGCCATGGCTCTGGCTGCAACCGGCGATCCCCATAGTGCATACCTGGCGGGAAAAGTGCTCGGCCAGGAAATGAAGGCCGTTGGCATCGATTGGAATCTCGCCCCCGTTGTCGATATCAATAACAATCCGCTTAATCCTGCCATCGGGATTCGCAGTTTTTCCGGGAATGCAGATGTTGTCATCACCTATGCATCACAGTTTGCCGCAGGCCTTGAAAAAAGCGGTGTCCTGACCTGTCTGAAGCATTTTCCGGGCAACGGCCGGGTTCATGTTGATCCCCACCTGGATATGCCCTCTCTTGATATTTCCCGGGAAGCGCTGTTCCGTAATGAGATGCTTCCCTTTCTTTCTATTCCCGCTCCTTCCTGGATGCCTACCCACATCTATGTGCCCGCATTGCAGAGCCGCAGGGAGGCCGTTACCGTTTCAAGGGAGGTCCTGACCGGGCTGGTCAGAGACAAGCTGAAATACAAGGGACTTCTTGTTTCTGATGATCTGAACATGGGCGGCGTGGCAAATTTTCACCGGGCCGATGATCTTGCGGTCGAGACCTTGGCAGCGGGTATGGACATGATTTCGTTCTGTGACAATCCGGAAAAGCAGCTGATGGCAGCCTCTGCCGTTGCCGGGAAAGTCGCCAACGACGAAGTCTTTGCAGAGCGGGTAAGGCAGGCCTCGGCGAGGGTGAAAACGATGTTTTCGCTTCGTGACAAGGCGGAGGGTTCTCGCTCTCCCCTGGTTGATTTTAAGGCGAACAGGCGAAAGATGGATTTCATTTCCCTGAAATCGGTGCGACTGGTAAAAAATGAAGAAGAGGCTGTTCCCCTTTGTTCCGTGGATCATGTATTCACCATGAGAAGCAGCCGGCTTGTTCTCATTGAAGAGGGCAGTGAAGGAATTCCTGCGGTTGCGTCCCGTGCCGCCGAAGAGCTTTCCTGTCCCCTTTCCATATACGAAAGAACCATCACCGATGCAGAAGCGGCGGTTTTAAAGCGACAGGCTGAGGGAACGTCCAATCTTATCTTTACTGAAAATGCCCATCTCGAACCGTCTCTGGTGCGGTTCATCGAAGATCTTGCACGGATATCCGACAGGCTTGTACTTGTCGCTTTGCGAAATCCATACGACACGGATATTGCGGGAGTAAAAAATGGGATTGCTTCGTATGGCTACACTGCGGCTCAGCAGGAAGGGGTGATGAGGCTCCTTTTACCGGGAGCATTCGAGGAAGGTTGCGTATGAACGGATGTCTTCTGAAGGTGAAAGAGGCCTTTGACGATTTGAAACCTTCGGAAAAGAAGGTTGCCAGTTATATTTTGAGTTTTCCGGAAGAATCGGTAGGGCTCTCCGTGGGAGAACTTGCACAGCGCTGCAATACCAGCAATGCCGCGATCATCCGTTTTTGCAAAACCCTTCGCTTTGACGGGTACCGTGACTTTGCCATTCAGATGGCTTCCGATATCTCTTCTCAGAGGGTCGAGGAAGATAGTTATACCGATATTCAGGTTGGCGATGATCTTGAAACGATCATAAAAAATGTATCGTACAACAACAAGAAATCCATTACCGATACCCTTCTTGTTCTTGATATCGAGGAGCTGAAAAAGGCCATTGCGGTGTTGCATTCATCCAAGCGTATCGACTTTTACGGCGTAGGGGCCTCGGGGCTTATCGCTCAGGATGCCCAGCAGAAATTTATGCGCATCAACAGGTATTCGATGGCCTACACCGATACCCATCTCCAGGCCACGGCGGCTGCCAACCTTTCGGCGGAGGATACGGCTGTCTTTATATCCTATTCCGGAGAGACCAGGGACATCGTCGAAACCATGGAAATTGCGAAAAAGACAAAGGCCAAGACCATTTCCATTACAAAGTTCGGGAACAATACCCTGAACAGCAAGGCCGACATCAAGCTTTTTACGGCTTCTTCCGAGACGAGCATGCGAAGCGGAGCCAGCGGTTCAAGGATAGCCCAGCTTAATGTGATAGACATCCTCTTTTCCGGTCTTGGAAGCATCGAGTATTCCGAGATCAAGAAATATCTTGACCGGACCAGAAAGGTTCGGGCCATAAAAAAATTCCGGGACTGAAGAGGGTCTGAGGTTAGGGAGGTTTTGCAAATTCCATAAATCAGTCGACTGCTCAACGAGGTCTGCTTTGCAGGTTTGCGCGGTCGATACAAAGGAGACAGAATGAAAAAAAAGATTTCTACTGGACGCTTGATATTGTCGATGTTTCTTCTGCTGGCGATATCGTTTTTCGGCGCTTGTTCTCAGAAAAAGCCGTCTGACGGAGGGGCTGCGGCGGCCGCAGTTGAAAGCGATGCAAAGGGCTCTGTCAGACGGGGCGGGACCGTAAACGTGACCTCGACGAAGCAGGGTGTTCTGATCAAGAATTTCAACCCCTTTTCTCCGAACGCATTACAGTCGACCTTCGGATGTTTCTATGAAACCCTTATTTTTGCCAATGAATATTCGGGAGAGGTAAGTCCCTGGCTTGCTGAGCGTTACTCCTGGTCGGAAGATCTCAAGACCCTTGAGTTCCATCTTCGCAAAGATGTGAAATGGAACGACGGCAAAGCTTTTGATGCCGACGATGTGATCTTTACCCTGGAGCTGGCAAAAGGCGACAAGGCCCTGGACAAGGCCGGAATCTGGAACCAGGGGCTGATCGACGTAAAGAAGATCGATGCCTATACGGTTGATTTTACCTTTGAGGAGGTAAATACCACCGTGCTTCCCCAGATGGCCAGTCTGTACATCATACCCGAGCATGTATGGGCCTCCGTCGATAATCCCTCGGAATGGACAGGAAATGAAAACCCCGTGGGAACCGGTCCCTTTGTCTTTGACGAGGGCTCTTTTACCGAGCAGTCGTACCGCCTCAAGAGTAATCCCCTGTACTGGCAGCTGGGAGAGGATGGAAGGCCTTTGCCCTATATCGACGGTGTTCAGTATGTGGGGGCGACCGGAAATGCCCAGGCCCAGATGAAGATCATCTCCGGCGAGGTCGACTGGGGAGCGTACTTTCTTGCAAATATCGACGAGACCTATGTAAAGCGGGATCCCGATCACAATCATTACTGGCTGCCCGAGGGAAACATCGTCTACCTCAACCTCAACAACGGCAAAGAGCCGTTCTCCAACAGAAATGTCCGGCGTGCCCTTGCCATGGCCATCGACCAGAAAGAGATAACAACCATCATGAACTCCGGTGCGGTTCCTGCGGGGCAGGCCGGTGTAAAGACCGGATATCTATCCTGGGTGCCCGAAGATGCCGAATCCTTTCGGCTTGCCTTCGATCCCGATGCTGCGGTGAAGTTGCTTGAAAGCGAGGGCTATGCAAAGAATACCAAGGGCATCATGGAAAAGGACGGAAAAGCGCTTTCCTTTGAACTTTATGTTCCGACGGGATGGACCGACTGGATCACCGCGGTTGAAACCGTGAGCAATCAGCTGAAGAAGATCGGTATCGATGCCCGGGTAAACCAGGCTTCATGGCCTTCTTCCTTTCTTGATAATATCACGACGGGAAATTACGATATCTCCATTGATTACGTAAATTCGGGCTTCTCTCCCTACTACCAGTACAATAATATTCTGCCTTCCCGGCACTGGGCTCCCATCGGTGAGAATGCAACGGGTCATTCCCAGGTTCGGTACAGGAACGAGAAACTTGATCAGGCCTTTTCGGCCTACCGCAGGACGGCGGACAAAGAAGAACAGCTTGGTTACATGCATACCATTCTCTCCGCCGTCATGGAAGACACTCCCCTTGTTCCCCTTTTCTTTAATCCGACCTGGTACGAATACTCCACCAGGAACTTTACGGGATGGCCGAACGGTGATGACCCCTATACCGTCCCCAAGACTGCAGGTATGGACAAGATGCCTGTGTTTCTCAACCTTCATCCGAAGAAATAGATGAAGCATAGATAAAACAACTGCCCGGCCTCCTTCCGTGAGGTCGGGCCTTATGACAGAGACGCCCATGAAATATTTTTTACGCAAATTGTTCTGGTTTATTTTCGCACTCTATATTGCGGTTACGATAAATTTTATTCTGCCGCGACTGATGCCGGGAGATCCCGTTTCCGTTCTCGTAAACCGCCTTCAGGGGGTTGATGAAAACTCGATGGATGCAATTCGTGCTGCTTTCGGCGTGGATACCGAAAAAAGCATCGTTACCCAGTACTTCGAGTATCTCGGGAATATTCTCCGGGGAGATTTGGGCATCTCCACAAGCAATTATCCTCATAAGGTCTGGGATGTGGTTGCGACGGCTCTTCCGTGGACCATCGGCCTCATGGGTATTGCAACCCTTTTCAGTTTTCTTATCGGGACGGTGATCGGTATTGTCATTGCCTGGAAACGGGAAACGAAACTGGCAAACGGTGTGCTCGGCGTCTTTCTGTTTATCCGTTCCTTTCCCTATTTCTGGTTCGGGCTGATATTGGTCTATTTTTTTGCCTTCCACCGCCAGCTCTTTCCCCTCGGCGGGGCCTTTGCCATAGGGGTGACCAGGGCCGACGGCTGGGCCTTTGTTCGATCGGTGATCTATCACGGCATACTTCCTGGCCTGACCATTGCCATAAGCTCGATGGGGTATTGGATGCTTACCATCCGTAACAACATGATCAACGTTCTTGCAGAGGATTACATTGTCGTGGCCAAGGCCAAGGGGCTGCCGCTTGCAAGAATCCGGAACAGGTATGCGGCACGAAATGCCATCCTGCCTTCTGTTTCCGGCTTTGCCATGGCCCTTGGCTTTGTCATCAGCGGAAGTCTCCTGACCGAGATGGTGTTTTCCTACCCCGGGATCGGCTTTATGTTGTACCAGGCGGTTCAGCAGCAGGATTATCCTCTTATTCAGGCAATTTTTCTCTTTATCGCGGTCTCCGTCATGGTTGCCAACTTTCTGTCCGACCTGGTGATCATGTTTCTGGACCCGAGGGTCAGGGATGGAGGCAAACAGTGATCAAGGACATGCTGAAACTTTTCATAGAGAACAGAAAGGCCCTTGCCGGAGTCATTATTCTCGGGCTCTTCATCCTTATGGCGCTCCTGGCGCCACTTCTGGCACCCTACGGCCCCAAGCAGGATAGTGACGATCTGGGAAGGTTTCCCCTGATGGCGGCGCCTTGCGATGCGCATCCCCTGGGTACCACCAATGCCGGTTATGATATCCTCTCACAGCTTATCTATGGCTCCAGGGTCACGCTGACCGTCGGCATTCTAACGGGGCTTCTGACAAGTTTTATCTCCCTTTCGGTGGGACTTTTCAGCGGCTATCTCAAGGGGGCTGCCGATGACGTTATTTCCTTTATCACGAATATTTTTCTTGTCATCCCCAGCCTTCCGCTGGTGATCGTGGTTGCCTCGTATGTTCCCATGCGGGGAGTCGTGCCCATTATTGTGGTCCTTGCCCTTACCGGGTGGGCCTGGGGCGCCCGCGTCGTCAGGGCCCAGGTGATGTCGGTCGGTGAGCGGGAGTTTGTGAAGGTAGCGGAGGTGATGGGAGAGAACTCCCTTGTTATTGTCTTTCGGGAGATACTTCCCAACATCATCTCGCTTGTCATGGCCATTTTCTTTACGTCGACGATCGCGGCCATCATCGGAGAGGCCACCCTCGAGTTTATCGGCCTGGGGAATGTCTCGACGGTAACCTGGGGAACCATGCTCTTCTGGGCCCAGAACAACGCCGCACTTTTGATGAACGCCTGGTGGTGGTTTCTTCCTCCGGGGCTCGGAATCGGTTTGCTCGGGACCTCTTTTGCGCTGATGAACTTTGCAATCGATGAAATCTCGAATCCGAAAATCAGAAAGAGGTGAATGGTGGACGATGTACTGCTGAGAATCACGAATCTTGAGGCGGGTTACCGGCTTCGACAGGGAATGATACGGGCCGTCGACGGCATCAGTCTCGATTTGATGAAGGGCGAGTTCCTGGGCATTGCCGGGGAGTCGGGCTGCGGTAAATCAACCCTGGCCTATACCTTGATGGGGCTGCTTGAGGACAATGCCGAAATTACCGGAGGGGAGGTGCTGTTCAAGGGGGAAAATCTCCTTACATTGTCCCGAAACAGGGCCAAGGAGATACGATGGGTCGATATCTCGATGGTATTTCAGTCTGCAATGAACGCCCTGAACCCGGTTCTGAAAATCAGCGAACAGCTTACCGATACGGTTTTGACCCATCGCCCCGGGCTGGCCCAGACCAAGGTCTTCGATATGGCGAAAAAGGCCCTCGCCCTTGTCGATATCCCGGAAGACCGCCTCGATGCATATCCCCATCAGCTTTCCGGCGGCATGAAACAACGGGTCATGATAGCGATGGCCATGATACTGGAACCCGATTTGATCATCATGGATGAGCCCACCACCGCCCTTGATGTGGTGGTTCAGCGGACGATCATCGACAAGATTTCCGATCTCCAGAAGCAGTTTGATTTTTCCGTTATCTTTATAACCCATGACCTTTCGCTTCTGGTTGAGATTTCCGACAAGCTGGTGATCATGTACAGCGGCCAGATCGTTGAAAGCGGTCCTGCGGAAGCGGTATATCGACATCCTGCCCATCCCTATACCAGGGGGCTGATGAATTCCTTTCCGCCCCTCAGCGGTCCCCTGCTCGAGTTCGGGGGAATCCCCGGTAGACCGCCGAATTTTCTCGACCTGCCGGAGGGCTGCCGTTTTTATCCGAGATGCCCGCAGCGAAAAGATATCTGCAGGCAGCTTCCCCCCGAACTTTTGCCGCTGGATGAGGATCATTCGGCCAGGTGTCACCTGCTAAAGGAGGGAAATGTATGAGCGAAACGATACTCGAACTGCGAAACGTAACAAAGCATTTTCCCGTACGGGGCCTTGGTCAGAAGCGCTTTGTCCATGCCATGGACGATGTCACTTTTTCTCTCAACCGCGGTGAGATCCTTTCGGTAGTCGGCGAGTCAGGGAGCGGAAAGACAACCACCGCCAAGGTGATCACGCGCATATACGAAAGTGATGCCGGATCTGTCATGTTTCAGGGAAAGCCCGTCGACGGCAAGCTGAAACACGATCGGCTGCTCGAATATCGGTCGCAGGTCCAGATGATATTTCAGGACCCCTTCGGAGCGCTCAATCCGACCCACACCATTGGTTCCATCATGGAGCGGCCCTTTGTCATTCACAAACTTTCAGGACGAAAAGAGCTCGAAGCGCGTATCAAGGATGTGCTGGTCCAGGTGGGCATGGATCCTCCCGAGCAGTATATGCGGAAATTTCCCCACGAACTTTCCGGCGGCCAGCGGCAGCGCATCAATATTGCCAGGGCAATTGCGGTAGATCCGCTTCTGTTGATTGCCGATGAACCGACTTCGATGCTTGATGTATCCATCAAGATGATCATCATGAACATGATCAAGCGCTTCAGGGACGAGAAGGAGATTTCCTATCTTTACATTACCCACGACCTTGCCGGAGCGCGTTATATCGCCGATCGTATCGTGGTCATGTACGCCGGCATGGTCATGGAAACGGGTCCCGCCGAGGGGGTGATAAGCGATGCCCATCATCCCTATACAAGGCTTCTGAAATCTGCCGCTCCCCAGCCCGAAGCGAATTTCAGCAGGGCAAGGCTGACCACAAAGGGTGATATCCCCAGCCTCATCGATCCGCCTTCGGGCTGCCGCTTCCATCCCCGTTGTCCCATCGCCAGGTCCGAATGTTCGGAGCATGTTCCCGAGATCCGGGAGGTTTCCGCCGGACACTTTTCCCGCTGCCCTTTTTCTTCCTAACGATTTTTTGGCATCGCCGGGCCGAACCGATAGGGTTTGTTGGTTTGGTTTTCATCGAAAAATAATCCTTGACAGTAAGAAAATTCAAAGCTAAAGTTAGTATAACGTTAAGCTAAAACGTTATACTAATGGGATAGAGGCTTTATGAAGGTAACCATAAAGGATATTGCCAGAATGTGCGGCGTATCGGTAACAACAGTGTCCCGTGTGCTGAACAACAAAACAGAATCAATCGGTAAAGACACGGTTGTGCGGATACGAAAGAAGATTGAGGAACTGGGGTATCGGCCCAATTCCGTGGCGCGCAGCATGATCACCGGCCGGTCTCATACCGTGGGACTGGTTGTCCCCGATGTTCGCAACCCCTTTTTTTCGGAATTGGCCCGTGGTGTGGAAGATTTCATGAATGAGCGGGAGTATGGTGTCTTTCTGTGCAATACCGACAGCTCTCTTGATAAGGAGCGGCAGTACATCGATTTGCTGAAGGGCAAATTCACCGACGGCATCATCTTCACGACCCAAAATAAGAATGAACTGGGTCAGTACTTCGGTAACTTCATCATGCACGATTTTCCCGTCGTCCTGATCGAACGTTATATCGACGGCATGGACGCTGTTCCGGGGATCTACGTCGACAACCGGGGCGGGGCCGAAAAGTTGTGTGATTTTATCATTGGAAAGGGCCACCGTGGCATTGCCTGCATTGCCGGCCCCTTCCTGACAACCAATGCACGCTTGCGTCTGGAGGGGTATAAGGATTCACTTCGCAAACATGGGATCGCTGTCGACGACCGTCTCATCATCGAGAGCAACTACCGCTATAGCGGCGGCTATCGGGCCATGAGGGAGCTGCTCGAACAACAAAAGGGGCGCTTCACTGCGGTTTTCGCCTGCAACGATATGATGGCCTACGGCGCTTACAAGGCGCTGGAGGAGGAGGGGCTTCCTGTTCCCGAGGCGATGTCGCTGGCAGGCTTCGACAACATCAAATTTCCGGAGGTTCTACGTCCCCGTATTACCAGTGTGGATCTACCTGCTTACGAGATGGGAGGAAAGGCTGCGGAGATGCTTTGTGCGATCATGAAAAAGCAGAAGCTCAGCGAGCTTCGCTATGAGTACGATCTCGAGGTGATCGATAAGGGCAGTGTCGCCGAACCGCTGTAATTTTTTTCGCTTATTAGGAAAACGTTATACTATAACGTTTCACTATGAAAACCTCTGTCAGGAGTCAAAACTTATGCTGGGAGTCAGAAAAAAGCAGGCCTCGAAAAAGGCCGGACATCGGGAGTTGGGAGTGTTTTTCGCTCTTCTCCTACTCATTCTCTTTTTTTCCATTACATCTCCGTTTTTTTTCAAATTGAATAACCTGATCAACATTGTTCGCCAGATTTCTCTTCTCGGGATCATTGCCATGGGGATGACGATGGTAATTGTTTCCGGTGAGATCGATCTCTCCGTCGGAGCCATCTACGGTGCCGCAGCGATTGTCAGCGGCATGGTACTTACCCACGGCGGCACTGTTTTTCTTGCCGTTGTCGCGGCATTGGCCACCGGCATCTTTTTCGGTGCACTCAACGGGGTCCTGACGACCTACGGGAGAATTCCCGCTCTGATTGTCACCCTGGGGATGATGAATATCGCCCGGGGTGCTGCCTTGGTACTATGTAACGCCCGGGTTATTTCCCTTTCAAAGCGAACGGTGGAAAGTTCCGGACTCGGGGCCTTTCTTTTCCTCGGTCAGGGTAAGGTTTTTCACATCCCGGTGGTGAGTATCATCTTTATCGCCGTGGTCATCATTGCCAATTTTCTCTACTCGAAGACCCTTCTCGGATTTCGCTTACGGGCCGTAGGAGGAAATAAATTGGCTGCCAAGGCTGCCGGTCTCAACCAAAATCTGATAAAAATAGCGGCTTTCGGCATCACCGGCCTGCTCTGCGCCTTGGCCGGCATCCTCAACCTCTCTTTTCTTGCCAATGTCCAGGGAACAACAGGGACCGGCCTTGAGATGGATGTCATATCGGCGGTTATTATCGGCGGCACTTCGTTGTCGGGGGGGGAAGGGACCATTATCGGCACCCTCATCGGTGTGCTTATCATGGGGGTCCTGAAAAACGGTATCATTTTGCTCGGCGTCTCCCCCTTCTTTCAGATGCTCATTATCGGCATTGTCATCATTGTCGCCGTCGGTATCGATATGTGGTCGAGGAAAGCACAATGAAGCCGATGGTCGCCTTTGAACATATCTCAAAGAGCTTTCCCGGCGTCAAGGCCCTTTCGGATATCTCTTTTTCCATAGAACGCGGTGAAGTACACGCAATCGTCGGGGAGAACGGCGCAGGAAAATCCACCTTGATGAACCTGCTCGGCGGGCTCTTTTCTCCCACCGAAGGAGCGATCTTTTTCGAGGGAGCCGAGGTCGCCATTCCGAACGAACAGGCCTCTCTCGGTATGGGAATCGGTATTGTCTATCAGGAATTACGTCTTTGTCCCAATCTCACCATTGCCGAAAACCTTTTTCTCGGCCGGGAGCTTCACGACGGCCATAGGCTGGACTGGCGGTGCATGAAAGAGCGTTCGAAAAAGGTGCTCTGCGACTTGGGCATGGATCTTTCTCCCGACGCTCTTGTCAGGAGCCTTTCCATTGCCGAACAGCAGATTGTTGAAATCGCAAAATCCCTTACCAGGGATATCAAGGTCCTGGTCCTTGATGAACCCACTTCGGCCCTGACGATTCGGGAATCAGAGAATCTTTTTGCCAATATCAGGAAGCTGAAGGACGAAGGTGTCACGATCATCTACATTTCTCACCGCCTTGAGGAAATCATGGAGCTGAGCGATCACATCACTGTTCTTCGGGATGGTGAGTATAAGGGGACCTTCGAGACCGGTTCCGTTCAGATTGATGATTTGGTGAGGTTGATCGCAGGGAAAAAGCTGATAGAGGTCCTGGAACGGGGGGATCAAACCTCTGAGAAGAACGGTGTCTCCTCCGAAGTTATTCTGTCCCTTCGAAATTTGGAAAGTGCCGACGGAAAGGTGCGGAATGTGAGTTTCGACCTCCACAAGGGTGAGGTCCTCGGTATTTACGGCGTGCAGGGGGCAGGGAGGACCGAACTGCTCGAAACCATATTCGGTATCAGGAAGAAGGGTGCAGGTGAGATGCTCTTTGGTTCCGAAACCCTTGAAAACAGAAGTCCTGCCCAGGCGATTAAAAACGGCTTTGCCATGGTTCCCGAAGACCGGCGTCAGGTCGGCATCTTTCCCAACATGAATATCCTGGAGAATATCAATATCTCGAACAAAAACGATGTTTCCTCTCTCGGCGGTTTGCTGCATAAGCGGCGTATGGTAAAGATCTCCGACCACTACCGGGAAGAGGTGGGAATCAAGGCAAAGGATATCTACCAGAACATCACGCACTTAAGCGGAGGTAACCAGCAAAAGGTCGTCATCAGCAGATGGCTTGCAACAAATCCCAGGGTTCTTCTTGTCGACGAATTGACCCGCGGTGTGGATGTCGGTGCAAAGGCCGAGATTTTTTCGGTCCTGAGAATGCTCAGATCGAGAGGACTCGGCATCATCATGGTTTCCTCGGAGCTGCAGGAGGTTATCGCGGAGTCCGACCGCGTTCTCGTGATGAAGAACGGTGCAGTGGTTAAAGAGCTTAGCGGTGAGGCCATCGATAAAGATAACATCATTCGATATGCCCTGGTCGGGTAGACCGGGAAGGAGGTGTTGGAAAAAAAGGCAATGGACGGATCAGCAAAAATCGAGAGCAATTTTATTTTTTGGAGGACAAAGATGCGTAAAAAAACATTGTTTCTGGTATTGATGCTCTGCTTCGGTATTCTGATTGCAGGTGCGAACGGCACGCAGGAGGCCGGTTCAGCCTCAGACAGCGACGCCATCAATATTACCGTTGTCTATCACGACACGGGGATCGAATTCGGCCAGGTCATCAAAAGCGGTGCCATGGCTGCTGCCAAGGAGTTTGGCGCCAACGTGAACTGGGTCGGTCCCATCGGGATCAACGTGGACGAACAGGTCAACTTCATAGAAAATGCCATTACTGCAGGTGTCGACGGTCTTGCCATATCGAATGTAAACGCCGAAGCCCTTAACCCCATGATCGATAAAGCCATGGATGCCGGAATCCCCGTAGTTACCTTCAACAGTGAGGCTCCGGGATCAAAGCGCCTTGCCTTCTACGGCCAGGACCTGAAGCAATCGGGGTATGTTCAGGGACAAATTCTTGCCGAGTACATGAAGGGGAAGGGCAAGGTGATTATCACCAGCGGTGATGCTTCCGCTTCCTGGTCACAGGACAGAGAGGCTGGTGTTCGCAAGGCCCTTGCCGAATATCCCGATATCGAGATCGTTCAGGTGGTCAGCACGGGCTGGGAAGAGCAGCAGATGTATGCCGCAATCGAGAATGCCCTGCTTGCAAACCCCGATCTTGGAGGGCTTGCCACCCTTGGAGCTCCCACTACCATGGCCGGAGGTCGGGCCCTGCTGCGCAGCGGACGCTTCGACAAGGTCATGCATGTGGGCCACGACTTTATGCCCGAGACCCTGGACAATATCAAGGCCGGTGCAACCAAGGCAACCCTGAGCCAGAATCCCTACATGCAGGGATACCTGCCGGTAAAGAATCTTTATCTCTATATTACCACAGGAGTGAAGCTGAAGAGTGAAGATACGGGAATCGTTCGCTGCGATGCAAGCAATGTCGATACCTATCTGCAGAAACTTGAGGACGGAGAGCCGATCGGCTGACATTCCGAAACGGGGTGTTCCGGCCGCCCGCCGGGCATCCCCTACATCATATGAGCAGGAGAAAACAGTGGAACGGAAACCCAGAATACAGGTAATTGGCAGCTATGCTGTGGGGATGACCATGGGAACGGACCGGTTTCCCAAAGAGGGCGAAACCGTACCCGGCTACGGCTTTTGTCAGCTGCACGGAGGGAAAGGTTCAAACCAGGCCGTCGGCGCGGCAAGGGGTGGGGGGGAAGTCCATTTTACTTCCTGCATCGGCCGTGATCGAATGGGAGACGATGCGATATCGATGCTCCGTAAAGAAGGAATCGGAACCGAAACGGTGTTCAGAAACTCCGAGGCCTCTACAGGAGTAGGCTTTGTCATGGTCGGTTCCAGCGGGGAGAATGAAATTCTTATCGATTTGGGAGCAAACGAAAAACTGGGCCGAAACCATATCGATACGATTTTTACTTCTTCTCCACTTCCCGAGATCATCCTGGTACAGCTTGAGGCAAACCTCGATGCTGTTCACTATGCCATCAGACGAGCAGACGAAAAAGGCATTCCCGTGGTCCTGAATCCGGCACCCTTTCGTGCCGTTCCCGATGGAATGGTTGCTGCGGCAAGCTACATCACCCCGAACCAAACCGAGGCACAGTCCTTGCTGGGCAGAACAGGCGATCCTGAAACCCTTTGCCGAGAGTTGTCGGCAAAGTATGGCAATATCGTGGTATTAACGGCAGGGAAACACGGGGCCTTTATTGTGGAAGATGGAAAGCCGGTGCATATTCCCGTCCCTGCCGTGGCGGTGAAGGATACCACGGGAGCGGGAGACTGCTTTAATGCGGCCCTTACCGTCGCCTTGGCAGAAGGGAAAGAACTTCGCGATGCCGTCACCTTTGCCAATGCGGCAGCAAGCCTTTCGGTTCAGGTTCCGGGGGTTATCGAATCCTTGCCCTTCAGGGCTGCGGTCGAAGATTTCTTAAAAAAACAACGATAGAAATACGTTGACCATTTTTATACGACACGAGGTAGAACATGAAAAAGAGCAGAATATTGAGCAAACCCCTGAACGATGCGATTGCAGCCATGGGCCACGGCGATTTCATCATTATCTCCGATGCCGGCTTCCCCATTCCCGAAGGGAAACGGGTCGATCTTGCCATAGAAGCAGATAAGCCCAGTATCATGGAAATTCTGGATCTGATGGTTTCCGACTTCATCTACGAACGAGTGATTGTTGCCGAGGAGCAGAAAGAAAACAACCCTAATCTCTACAACGCCATTGAAAAGCTCTGTGACCGTTGCAACGTTGAGACCATTCCCCATGCCCAGCTGATTGAGCAGTATCCTGAAAAGGCCAAGTTTATTGTCAGAACGGGGGCTTTCGAACCCTGGGGAAATGTCATTCTCTGTTCCGGGGTCGATGCTCCTGTATGGTTCAAGAAACCAGGAACGAAGGTTCCCGGCTATTACGAGGAGCGGGCTTCCTACGAAGAAAAATAGAGGAGGGCGTGATGAATAAGAAAGAACTTGCCGGAAAAATCCAGTTCACCGACGTTAATCCCGATCGTACACGGGAAGGAATTGTTCGACACCTCGAGGCTTGTATGGAACTTGGGGTCCAGGCGGCCATGATCTCTCCCTGCTGGGTACCCCTTGCAAAAGAGATGTTGCAGGGAACCGGCATTAAAATCGCCACCACCGTTAATTTCCCCCAGGCAACCGATACGCCGGAGATGAAGGCTGCGGTCATTCCTCTTCTTGCAAGGATGGGAGCTGATGAGTTCGACTTTCCCCCTAATCCGGCATTTTTATTGTCCGGGATGCAGGATGCATATGCCGAAGAGATTGCTCTGGTTGTCCGTGTTGCCCATGACCATGGCTTAGTCGTGAAGGCGATGCTGGAATTCGGTTATCTCAAGGATCGCGGAATGAAGATCGATGCGGTGCGTCTTTCCTCCCAGGCCGGCGTGGACTGGGCAAAGAATTCCAGCGGATGGGGCAAGGGCGGCTCCCCTGCAACGGTGGAGGATATAGCTTTACTGAAAGAGTATGTAATCCCACCTTGCCGGGTGAAGGCTTCGGGAAAGGTGAATTCCATGGCAAAGGCCCTTGCCATTCTCGAATCTGGTGCTGAGCTTATCGGTACCAGTTCGGCGCGGGAGATTCTTCTCGGTGGTGAAGGTTCGAAAGACAATTATTGAAAGGAAAGAAAGATGGATTATCGAAAAAGGGTTCTTCAGGCCCTGAACCATGAAGTAAGCGACCGGACACCGGTTGATTTTCTTGCTACCCCGGAAATTTGGGAAAAGCTTATCCGTCATTTCGACATTGCGCAGGCCGATACGCTTCAAGGATTTTTCGATCCCGCCTGGGAAGAGGTCCTTCGTAAGCTGGATGTCGATTGCCGTGTCGTCTCCTACGATCAATTCTGCAAACCTCCCGAATCCCTTTTCGAGGCAGATGAACGGGAAGAGTGGTGGGACGTGATGGGGAGATCGACCCCTGCCAGGATGTGGCGGCGGGTGAAGGATGGCGAGTATGCCCGTTGTATCTTCGGTCGGCTTTTTAAACGGGTGAAAAACGAAACCGGTGTCTACGAGTCGAATGTGGATGTCCTTGCCGATGCGAGCTGCGTGGATGACCTGAAACAGCACTGCTGGCCGGATCCCGATTGGTGGGATTTTTCCGCCCTCCCTTCGGTCATCAAGGAGATCAACGGCGAAAATCGTTATCACATACGATATCGGATTGGGACCGTCTTCGAGCTTGCCTGGCAGCTGCGGGGGCTTGATACCTTTTTCATGGACCTTGCTCTTAATCCCGATATGGTGGAATACATGCTCGACCGCATTACGGATATCCTCTGTGAGGTAACCGAGCGGGCCCTGAGCGCCGGTAAAGATCTCATCGACATGGTCTATTTCTACGATGACGTTGCTTCGAACAGCAACCTTCTCATTTCGAAGGATATGTGGAACCAGTTTATACGACCGAGGCATGAAAAGATCATTGCCGTGGCAAAGCGTTACGATACGTCGATTATGTACCATTCCGACGGTGCCCTGCGGACGCTTCTTCCCGAATTGATCGACATGGGTATCGATGTACTGAACCCTATCCAGCCAGATGCTGCAGGAATGGCGCTTCGCGGTTTGAAGGATGACTTCGGCGACCGACTTTGTTTTCACGGCGGAATAGATATCAAGGAAACCCTGCCCAAGGGAAGCGTCGATGATGTCAGGGCGGAGGTTGCCGACAGAATTGGCATCCTTGGAGAAAGCGGCGGCTATATCATGGCCAGCTCCCACCACATCCAGTCTGACACTCCCTTAGAGAACGTCCTTGCCATGTACGATTTTGAAGAAAAGTAGCAAGCCGGAAGAATCAAAAAAGGGGCCGACTGAGAAGTAGTTGGCCCCTTTTTTTACGCGCTTGGTTTCTACAAGCCGAGTTTCTTATCAACCTCGGAAGCAGTTGGGATCGACTCCATCGCTCCTGGACGGGATACGGTGATGGAAGAGGCCACCGTTGCCCGTTCCATTGCAGCCTTGGGCGAGGCCCCTGCTATTCTGGAAGCAAGGTAATAGCCGAGAAAGGTGTCTCCTGCCGCAGTGGTATCTACCACGGGCGCGTCGACGATCGGTACATATTCGCGTGCTTTTTCCCGTCCATAATAGGCACCCTGTTTGCCTGCCGTCATGATGATGTCGATGTCCGGGTAGCGTGAGGTCAAACGGTCGAGAACCTCTTCGGGCGTTCCTTCGCTTTTGGCCAGTTCCATTCCCTCGGTTTCGTTTACCACCAGGGTATCCAGAAGCTCAAGAGGCCAGGAGAGGACCTCTTCCGAGAAGGGTGCCGGATTGAGGTAAATTTTCATGCCCTTTTTTGCCGCTGCCTTCATGATCTCCGGAACATTGTTGATTTCGTTCTGAAGAACAAGCACATCTCCCGTTCCGAAGCTTTCCATGGTTCCTTCAATCTCCCCCACCTCGATACGCCGGTTCCCACCGCCGAAGAGAACGATGGAGTTTTCCCCGCTCTCCGCAACCTGGATGATGGCGTGTCCCGTGGGACCATCCCATACTCGTACCAAGTCGGTATGTACACCGGCTTCCTTCAGAATATCAAGAAGCCATTGTGCATCGCCTCCTACCTTTCCTGCATGCCATACCTCCACTCCCGTCTTGGCGATGGCTACGGACTGGTTTGCCCCTTTACCACCTGCAAAAAGCTTGAGGTCTCCGCTTGCAAGGGTTTCACCCGGTCGTACGATGTGGGGCACCCGATAGACGTGATCGATGTTCAGTGAGCCGTAGTTCAGAATCTTCATATGGCACTCCTTTTCCCTCTATGCTTAGTTACGAACGCTGTGCAGAGGAGCCGGAATCCTTCCGCCCCTGCTGATGAAGTCGGCTGCGGAAAAGGCATTGACCGGCATCACCGGTGCCGTTCCCAAAAGACCTCCGTATGTTACCGAATCACCGACACCCTTTCCGGGAGCGGGAATGATACGTACCGCCGTGGTTTTGTTGTTTACGACCCCGAGGGCCATCTCGTCGGCGATAATTGCCGATATGGTCGAAGCGCTGGTATCTCCCGGCACGGCGATCATATCGAGGCCCACCGAACAAACACAGGTCATCGCTTCCATCTTCTCAAGACTTAGCGCGCCGGCCTCCACCGCTCTGATCATACCTGCATCCTCGCTCACGGGAATGAAGGCGCCGCTGAGCCCCCCCACATGGGAGCTCGCCATGATCCCCCCTTTCTTTACGGCATCGTTTAAAAGGGCGAGGGCGGCGGTGGTTCCCGGGGCACCTGCGGACTGGAGCCCCATCTCTTCCAGGATTTCCGCCACACTGTCTCCCACGGCTGGGGTGGGTGCGAGAGAAAGATCGATGATGCCGAATGGGACATTGAGCCTTCTGGAGGCCTCTCTCGCCACCAGCTGCCCTGCCCGTGCGATCTTAAAGGCCGTCCTTTTGACCGTCTCGGCGACCACGTCGAACCGTTCCCCTCGGACCTTTTCCAGTGCGGCCTTTACCGTACCCGGTCCGCTGATTCCGACATTGATGGTACACTCCGGCTCTCCTATCCCGTGCATCGCCCCGGCCATAAAGGGGTTGTCCTCCGGGACGTTCGCAAAGACCACCAGCTTCGCACATGCGATGCCGTCTCTATCCGCAGTTCTTTCGGCGGCAGCCTTCACCACCTCACCCATTCGTGCCACTGCATCCATGTTGATTCCGGCCTTTGTTGTAGCAACGTTGATCGATGAACAGACCCTGTCGGTAAGGGTGAGGGCCTCGGGAATCGAATCGATCAGGCGGAGATCGGAAGCCGAAAAGCCCTTGTGGACAAGGGCCGAAAAGCCGCCGACGAAATCGACTCCCACCGCCTTTGCCGCCTTATCCAATGTCTGGGCGAAACCCACATAGTTGTCGCATTCTGAGGCCGCGGCCACAATGGAAATGGGGGTGACGGCTATCCGCTTATTGATGATGGGAATACCATATTCCGATTCGATTTCCCTGCCGACCTCGACAAGATTACCGGCAAGGCGGGTGATCTTGTCGTAGATCTTCTTTTGAGCGGCCTTCGCATCGGGATCCGCACAGTCCTGAAGGGAAATCCCCATGGTAATGGTCCGAATGTCGAGTTTGTCCACGGTGATCATCCGGATGGTGTCCATGATCTCAAGTGTATCGAGCATCGCCTATACCCTGTGCATGGTTCTGAAGATCTCTTCATGCTGGATTCGAATCGAAACACCCAGCCGCTTGCCGATCTCTTCCAGAGCTGTCTTGAGCTTTTCGAGAGAGAGCTCCATCTCGGAAAGTTCCACCAACATCATCATGGTGAAATAATTTTGCAGAATTGTCTGGGTGATGTCCAGGATATTCACCTTGCGCTGGGCCAGCTCCCCGCTCACACTGGCAATGATGCCTACTTTATCTTCTCCAACTACCGTTATAATCGCTTTCATGCGGCTATTATACACGCTTACTTCCTGCTCTGGAAGCCTGGCGTTTCTTTTTCGGATACGTTTGACAAAACCTATAGTTGCTCTATACAATCAACACTATCTGTTAAACGTTTATCAGGCGTTTACACATTAAGGAGGAGACGATGAAAAGAGGAGTAGTACTGGCTATATTGTTTTTCCTGCTGGCTGCGGGAGTGCTGTTTGCCGCCGGTTCCCAGGAAGCGAGTGAGGAAGAAGCCCTGAAGGTTGCTTTGGCACTTCCCGGACCCATTAGCGACAATGGCTGGAGTGCGTCTGCCTATGAAGGCTTGATGATGATCGAGAAGAACTATGGCGCCGATGTCTCTTACACGGAAAATGTGAGCACCAGCGATATGGAAGATGTATTTCGCAGCTATTCGGAGCTTGGTTACAGTATCATCTTCGGCCACGGTTCCCAGTTTACCGATGCCATCCATGCTGTGGCAGGTGATTATCCTGATATCCAGTTTATCATTATCAATGGAAACAGCCCGAAGGCTCCCAACATTGCCTGTATTCAGGTTGCGGATGATCAGCAGGGCTTCATGATGGGGGCCGTAGCAGCTTTGCTGACGAAAACCGGGACCATTGGGGTTATCGGTGGTGTTGAAATTCCCCCCATCAAAATGGCGGTGGACGGCTACATGCTCGGTGCAAAGTATGCGGATCCCAATGTCGAGGTCCTCAGTACCCTTACCGGAAGCTTCGACGATGTAGCCAAGGCAAAGGAAACCGCCCTTGCCATGATAGGAAACGGCGCCGATATTGTCGGTGCGATTGCAAACCAGGCCGGGCTCGGCTCCATCGAGGGGTGTAAAGAGCGCGGCGTCATGGCTGTCGGTTCAAATCAGGACCAGAATCCCGTTGCTCCCGATACCGTCGTTGTCAGTGTGGTCAAGAGCATTCCCGTTCTTTTTACTTTTGCCTTCGAAAAGATGTCCGAGGGTACCCTGGAGCCTAAAGTGTATCGTCTCGGTGTCAACGAGGGAGCGGTTTTTCTCTCTTCCTGGCATGGTTTTGAAGATAAAGTACCTGCCGAAGTGAAGGCGAAACTTGAAACGATTAAGAAAGAAGTCGGTAGTGGTACGGTAAAGACCCAGCCGTAGTTCGAAGAAAGGGGAGCGATGTATGGAAAAGATAACGCTTTTCGTCAATGGCCGGGTTCGGCGTTTAGAGGTTCCGAAAAATCGGACACTGCTTCGGGTTTTGAGGGAAGATCTTCATCTTACCGGAACCAAGGCCGGCTGTGAGACCGGAGATTGTGGTTCCTGCAAGGTCCTTGTTGACGGAGAGGCTGTAAATTCCTGTACGCTCCCCGCGTTTCGTGCGGATGGCAAGACAATTACAACCATAGAAGGGGTGGCCGCTTCCGACGGCACCCTTCATCCTGTACAACGTGCTTTTATCGAGGCAGGAGCCGTTCAGTGCGGCTTCTGCACTCCGGGCATGATTATCGCCACCATAGCCTTGCTGAACCGAAATCCCGATCCTTCGGAAGATGAGATCAGGAGCATGCTCGACGGACAGGTCTGCCGTTGTACCGGATATGTAAAGATTGTTGATGCCATCCGACAAGCTTCAGCTTTGCTGCGCTCTTCACATAAGGATGACATGGACACATGCGAAAAAGCACAATTGATCTGAGTAAGGCCGTTTCGCCTCTTTTGGCGATCTTTTTTGCTCTGCTTTTTGGAGGAGCTGCCATTTATCTCCTTGGCTTTAATCCTCTCGCGGCATATGCGAGCCTTGCGAAGGGCTCTGTTGGCAGTATCAAGGCCGTGACCGAAACTATCGTCAAGGCCGTTCCCCTTATATTTACCGGACTCGGTTTCGCCGTTGCCAAACGGTGCGGGATGATCAACATCGGCGCAGAGGGGCAACTCTACATGGGCGGCCTTTTTGCCACCGCCGTCGGGGTCTATTGGGATTTTCTGCCCCCTGGAATCCATCTGTTGGTTGCCCTTGCCGCCGGAGTTGTCGGAGGCGGGATTTGGGGAGCCCTTGCCGGTTGGTTTAAGGTCCGTTTCGGTGCGAGCGAAATCATCACCACCATCATGCTTAATTATATTGCAAGCCTTTTTATCAGCTTTCTGGTGACCGGCCCCATGAAGGAGCCCAAGGGAGAGTTTCCCCAGAGTTCCCAAATCGCCCTTACGGCGCAGCTTCCCCGGATCCTGCCGGGAACGCGATTACACCTCGGCTTTATTGTGGCCCTTCTTGCTCTCGCCTTTTTTTACTATTTTCTTTGGAAAACCGCCTCGGGCTACGAGATGCGGGTGGTGGGAATGAACCCGGAAGCGGCTCGCTATGCAGGCATGAACACTGCAAAAAGCAGTCTTCTTGCCATGTTTATGGCCGGGGGCTTCTCAGGCCTGGCCGGTGCCACGGAAATTCTCGGTGTCCAGTTCAGACTCTTTCAGAATTTCTCGCCCGGATACGGTTTTGACGGGATTGCCGTTGCCTTGTTGGGGCGAAACACTCCGATTGGTATTTTCCTTTCCGGTATTTTATTCGGTACGCTGCGGGCCGGGGCGAATATGATGCAGATGCTGGCCAAGGTTCCCGTTTCCGTTATTTCGATCATGCAGGCCTTTGTCATTCTTTTCGTGGTCGGACGGAGCTTTTTCGAGACACGGAAGAACAGGGTGAATATCCTTGAATCGGAGTCTGAATCCGATCTTGATGCAGAAGTGGGCGAGGGAGACAGGGTATGATGGATTGGATATTTGAATTCATAGCCGCCGATCTGCGTACCATGACGCCGATTCTTCTTGCGGCCCTCGGTATGGTCTTCAGCGAGCGGGCCGGTTCGGTCAATATCGGCGCCGAAGGCATCATGCTGATCGGAGCACTGGCAGGGGCCGCCGGTTCCTTTCTTTTCGGCAACATCTGGGCCGGAGCCTTTGTTGCCATGGCAAGCGGGGCCCTTATCGCGCTTCTGTTTGCTTACCTTACGGTCACCCTCTACGCCGACCAGATTGTCGTAGGAGCCGGCCTAAATGTCCTGGGACTCGGTCTGAGTACAAGCATTGCAAGGGTCCTTTTCGGGGTTAATACTACTCCGCCACAGCTGGATGCCTATAAGATTGTCCCCATTCCCCTGCTTGAGAAGATCCCTTTAGTTGGGCCCGCTCTTTTTCAACAAAAATTGTTGGTCTATCTTGCCGTAGCCTTGGTTCCTATCGTCCATTTTATTCTCTTTCGAACCAACATAGGCTTGAAAATACGGGCAGTGGGCGAGCATCCAAAGGCTTGCGATACCCTGGGGATCAATGTCTACCGAACCCGCTATGCAACGCTTATCATCAGCGGGGTTTTTCTCGGCCTTGCAGGATCCTATGTGAGTTTGGGACTTTTGAGTTTTTTCACCGAAAACATGATATCGGGGCGAGGTTTTATTGCTCTGGCTGCGGTTGTTTTCGGAAAATGGAAGCCGAAGGGCATTCTTTTTGCCGCCCTGCTCTTTGGGGCCGGGGATGCCCTTCAGTTTAGGCTGCAGGCCTCCGGGACGGAAATTCCCTATCAATTTTTGCTGATGGTGCCCTATGTTCTTACGATAGCGGCGCTGATTGGTCTGGTCGGTAAGGCCAAGGGACCTGCGGCCAGGGGCAAGCCCTATCTAAAATGAAACAGAGAGGTAGAGTATGAGTCCGGTTCTTGAGATGAACGGAATCGTCAAACGCTTTCCCGGGGTCCTTGCCAACGATCATGTCGACCTCCGAGTGGAAAAGGGTGAGGTACATGCCCTGCTCGGGGAAAACGGGGCGGGGAAGTCGACCCTGATGAATGTACTTTACGGCATGTATGAGGCCGACGAAGGAGATATTCGCTTTAAGGATCAGGAGGTGCATGTTAAGGGTCCCGGGGATGCCATCGCTCTCGGTATCGGTATGGTTCACCAACACTTCATGCTTGTTCCTGCCCTTACCGTGGTCGAAAATGTGATTCTCGGTATGAAGGATAACGGCAAGGTCCTTGATCTCAAAGCGGCCGCCGAGAAGATTACCGCCCTTGCAGAGCGCTACGCAATGAAAATCGAACCATTCGCCCTTGTCGGTGAAATGAGCGTGGGACAGCAGCAGCGTCTGGAGATTCTGAAGGCCCTCTATCGGGGTGCCGAATTACTGATTCTGGACGAGCCCACAGCGGTCCTTACCCCACAGGAGGTAAAAGGTCTGTTCAATATGATCAGGGCCTTTACCTCGGAAGGGCGTACCGTCATCTTCATCAGCCACAAGTTGAAAGAGGTCATGGCCATAAGCGATCGGGTTACGGTGCTGCGCTCTGGCAAGGTGGCCCATACCCTTCATACCTCGGATACCGATCCGAAAGAGTTGGCCCGTCTTATGGTCGGTAGAGAGATCGACCTTTCCTGTGAGAAATTTTCCTGTGCAGACAACAAAGAGGTGCTTCGTATGGAAGGGGTCTGCGCCGAGAACGAAAAGGGTATGGCCGTCTTAAAGGAGCTTAACCTTACGATACGCGAAGGGGAAATCCTTGGGGTTGCAGGGGTCGATGGAAATGGGCAGGACGAACTCGCCGAGGTGCTTACGGGACTGCGTCGGGTCACTTCCGGTACCATCACCATGAATGAAAAGGATATCACTAACGCCTCTTGCCGTCATATCCTCAATCAGGGCGTCAGCCACATCCCTGCCGACCGCCAGCTTCGGGGGATGATCGGCGACATGAACGTCGTCGAGAATTTGCTGCTCATGCGGTATCACGACCGCCCGTTTGCAAAGCCCTTTCATCTCGATTGGAAGCGTATAGAACGCCGTGCCGAGACCCTTGTCAAGGAGTTTCAGGTCAAGACACCCGGCATTAAGGTTCCGATGGCAACCCTCTCCGGGGGAAATCAGCAGAAGGTTGTTCTTGGCCGGGAGATCGAGCGGAATCCGAAGCTACTGGTTGCGATGCACCCTGTCCGGGGACTGGATATCGGCGCCACGGAATATATTCACAAGCGAATCATTGAGCAGCGTGATCGCGGTTGTGCCATTCTCCTCATATCGACGGAACTGGAAGAGATCCTTGAGCTCTCCGATCGCATTGTTGTTATGTATGAGGGGGAGATCATGGGGAGTGTGGACTGTTCCTGTGTCACCATTGAACAGCTTGGCTTGATGATGGCCGGACATCGCTGGGAAGAGGTTGCCGACGAAAAGTCCGAAGGATGATCCCGATACAGGCGGGACGCAGCTTGATTTTGCTTGTTAATCGTTTTACTGTTTCGTATTGTGAAGGAGGAACATCGTATGGCGAAGATTCTTGGTATTTGCGGGAGTCCCCGAAACGGGGCAACCGAATATGCGCTGAAAGAGGCCTTGAAGGCTGCCGAATCGGTCGACGGCATAGAGACCGAATTCTGGACCGTAAGGGGAAAGAAAATTCGCCCTTGTATCCACTGTGATACCTGCATAAAAAAGAAGACGATGTGCGTGATAGCCGATGATATGAAAGAGCTCGAAGACCCCTTCCTTGAGGCCGACGGCCTGCTTATCGCCTCTCCCGTCTATGACATGGGAATAACAAGTCAGTTGACCGCCCTTTTCAACCGTCTGCGGCCCATCTATCTTGTCCATCCCGGAAAATTGCGAGGCAAGCCTGGTGCGGCTCTTACCAGCGGCGGAACCCGTCATGGCGGTCAGGAGTTTACACTGCAGATTATTCATAACTTCTATCTGATGCATGAGATGTTTGCCTTTGGAGGACTGGGCGGTTGCTATAACGGTGGTACCATCTGGTCCAAAGACCGAAAGGCGGAAGGTGCTCAGGAAGATACCGTTGGTATGGATACTGTCCGCAGGGTGGGGCAGGGGCTTGCCGAGGCCGTTCTGATTACCAGCCACGGAAAAGCATGGTATGAGAAGAACTTCGCTCATTCCAAGGAAGAGGACGCCTCACCTTTACGGGACCACTAAACCTCGATATCGATTATCACTTTGGGACGAGGACTATTGGTGAAGGTAAGGCTGCCGCCATGCTGCTGGGCAAGAGCATTGACCATAGTTAATCCGAAGCTCCCCCCTCCCTGAATGACGGAGTCGGGAAAGCCGGGGCCGTTGTCCGTAACCTCAATCTTCAACCGATTCCCCCTCTGCTTCTGGATGCTGAGGGATATATCGACTATGCCGCTTTCGTCTCCGGCATATTTGAGGGAATTGGTCACCAGCTCGTTGATGATAATGCCGATGGCGATGGCCTCTTGCCTCTGGCAGGTGATTTCGTCGACGGTGGTGTGTAACTGAAGTTCCTTACCGGAAAGCCCTGTTTTGAGATTTTGTAACAGCCCACGGGCAAAAAAAGGAAGGTCGACCGATGAATAATCGTCGGCGGCTTGGTAGAGGTATTCGTAGATCTTACTCATGGTCAAAATAGAGCCCTGGGCATCGTGGAGAATTTCTTTTATTTGGGAATCATTGCTTTGGCTTTCGCGGATTGCAAGAAAGGATTGAACCATGTTCAGGTCGTTTTTTACCCGATGATGTACCTCACGAACCAACAGATTAATCTCGCTTGTCCGCTCATCTACGAGCCGGCTGAGTTCTTCTGTTTCGGCAAGAGTCTTTCCCGATAGGAATCTCAGGGCAAGAATGCTGAAGGCCAGTGCAATGATTCCGAGCGAAAAGATCACTGCGGCAAAAAGACGGGTCTGGCGTATGGATTCATGAAGCAGTTCATCTTCATCTCTTGCAATCAGCAGATACCAGTGATTAGTGATATGATAGAGTTCACCTCGCTGCTTTACTCCCTGAAGAGAAAAACGCAACTGACTTTTGTAATTGAGGGGCTTCGGCAGGGCTCCTGATATGATGGGTTTCACATCCGTAAAGCGGTAAGCCGTAAATCCGCTGTTGGCGATAGGGGTCAAACCCTTCTCCTCCGAAAAAAGAACGATTTTCAGCCCCTTGGTGGCAAGGCTTGCCGTCTGAAGTGTTTGGTTGAGTGCCTTCAACGAGACTGCCACCAGGTCGAATCCTGCAAGGCCGAAGGAGGGGTCTGTGATGGGAAGCATTATGAAAAATACGGGGCGGTCATCAATCACTCCTGCCTCGGAAAGGATGAGAGCTTTCTCCGGATCAAAGTTGGGCGGAGGAAATTCTTCCTTATTCAATCCTGCTCCGGTAATGGGAAGACCATCTGGTTGAAATCGATAGACTCCTGCAATTTCCGGGCTCGACAGGACTGCATCTTCTAATTTGGGGCGGGCAAATGTGATGTATGATTCAAGACTTCGTTTCCCTTCCCGGAGTGCAATCAGCTCCTCCCTGATCCTTGTTCTGCTTGGAATCTGGGCGGCGATTTGAGTGCTCTGGTAGAGAAAAGAGTCGACGGCGTTACGGATCAACTCGCTTCTTGTCTGAAATTCATGAAGGTCCCGTTCTATAAGTGCCGATCTGACGGGGCCGAAAAGTATTCCCATGAGAGCCGCCAGAAACAAAAAAAGAAGGAGAACTGTGAATCGCAGAATGGCAAGCTGGTTTTTTCTCGCTTGTTCCCACTTTGAATTCATATAGCCTAAGTGTAGGAAATCCCGATTTGGAAATCAATTTCTCTCATAATGGATATATTGATTTTCCCATGTTTTTCTTGATCAGTTGGACTATTCGCCCTATAATCGCCTTAGAGTGATTAGAGATATACACCGGATATTACTATTTTTGTTATTTTTATATTCCGGCTTCCTGCTTCATGGCTTGGATCTGCCACGGCAGATTCGTTTTGATCCATTGACGACAAGGGAGGGGCTGAGTAGCTCCTCCGTCTCCGGTATTCTTCAGGACAAGGATGGGATTATCTGGATCGCCACTCAGGCGGGTCTGAATCGATACGACGGATACTCTTTCACCTATTATGAAAATGATCCCTTCAATAGAAACTCTCTCTCTCATAATCTGATTCAAACGATCTATCTTGATGAGGCCGGCATCATCTGGCTCGGTACATACGGTGGCTTGAATCGTTTCGACCCCGAAAGCGGAGATTTCGATGCCTACATTCATGACGCCCGGCGTCCCGATTCTCTCAGCAATAATGTTGTCGTGGCCATCACGCGGGACAGAGCAGGAAACCTTTGGGTCGGTACGCTTGACGGCTTAAATCGACTCGACACGAAAACCGGAAGCTTTACCCGCTATTATCCCGACCCCGATGATCCCTCCTCCGTTCCGGATAAAGTGATCAGAACTCTCCTTGTCGACGATTTCGGCCAGTTGTGGATTGGCAGTTACGGAGGGCTTTCCCGCTACCTTCCCGAAACCGATGCCTTTGAACAGATTCCGATGGATACTGCAGGAGACGGCAATGGCCTGCCCTCTCCTTATGTTATGTCCTTGTGCAGGAATAAGGAGGACCCGTCGTCGATTTTTGTCGGGACCTGGGACGGGGGCATAAGTTCTTTGGATGTACTCAACGGCCGAATACATCATTATCCCATTCCTTCGGAGATGCTTTACCAGATAATGAACGACTCCAAGGGGCGTATTTGGGCCGCGACCTGGGGCGATGGGCTTATTGTCCTTAATCCGGAGAACGGAGAGACGATCCAATACCGCGACAAAGAATATTCGGTCGAGCAGAAGGGGCTGAGCCATAATGTTGTGTACTCTCTTTTCGAGGATGACTCCGGTATCATCTGGATAGGGACAAATGGGGGTGGGGTCAACAAGTACGTCGAATGGTCGAATCGGTATCGCTTTATTGTAAATGAGTCGGGGAATCCCAACTCGCTGAGTGAGGGAAAGGTAACCTCAATCCTGGAAGATGAAGACGGTAGTCTCTGGATCGGTGTGTATTCCGGCGGCCTCAACCACTATGATCCTCTTACCGGTATGGTTCGCCGTTATGGCTTCGACAAGGAAGATGCCCATAGTCTCAGCGACAATATTGTCAACGTGCTTTTTCGCGATAGGGCCGATCATCTTTGGATCGGTACCAACAACGGGCTAAACCACTATCTTCCCGATAGTGATAGGTTCGAACGTATATATGCCGATGGGAGTGATCGAACACCGCCGGAGAGCATCATCTATACCATGACCGAAGACCGTAAGGGAAATCTCTGGATCGGAACAAATTCTTCGGGGGCTGCTGTCAAAAAGGCCGGAGAAGAGCGTTTTGTCAACTATGCCTATGATGCTGCTGACCCCACAAGCCTGAGCGATAATCTGGTCAGAACGGTCTTTGAGGATAGCCATGGGATGCTCTGGATCGGTACCAACAACGGTCTGAACCGTTATCATGCCGATACAGGAACCTTTTCCCGCTACTATCATGATCCCGACCGACCTCAAACCTTGAGTAGCGACAATATAAGAGTGATCCTGGAAGATTCTTCCGGTACCCTTTGGATCGCAACTGCCGGAGGGGGATTGAATCGCTATAACCGCAAAGATGATTCCTTTTCCGCGGTTTCCCGAAAGGATGGCCTTCTTAGTAACCACATACTTGCCATGGTAGAAAGAAATCCCGGTGAGTTGTGGCTCAGCACGAATCGAGGCTTATGCATCTATAATGTGGAACAGGGGACCTTCCGCACAATAGATGCAGAAAACGGCCTTTTGACCAGCGAACTCACCACCGGCCTTACCCTTGGCCGGTCGGAGAACCTCTATGTCGGCGGGGTTCGCGGCGTTACCATCATCGATCGTGAAGATACCTCGGGGGATCCTTATATTCCTCCGCTGGTGGTAACGCACTTTGAGGTCCTCGGTGAAGAACGCAAGCTCCTGAAGTCCGGTGATAAAAGTTATAAGGAGCTTCTCCTTTCACCTTCCGACAAGCTTTTCTCGCTCCAGGTTGCCGCACTTGACTATTCCTCGCCGGAAAGAAATCAGTATGCATTTATGCTTGAAGGCTTTGATGATTCCCTCATCTACTCTGGTACCCGTAACTATGTCCGTTATACGAACATTGATCCCGGCCGTTATACCCTCAGGATCATCGGGGCTGGAAGCAGAGGAAACTGGAATGAAACTGGCTTGGCGATTCCCATACGGGTCCTTCCCCCCTGGTGGCTTAGTCCTCCGGCCTTTGCCGCCTACATGCTCGTTTCCCTTCTCTTCGTGCTTTTACTGGTTAACCATTACCGAATACGCCGTCAACGCCTTGAAGAACGTTATGCCGAGCAGGAGCGAATCAATCGAGAACTCGATCAGAAGGTAAAGGAGCGAACCGCCGAAATTGAGAAAGCCCGAAAGGTTGCGGAGGAAGCGACAAAGGCGAAGAGTCTCTTCCTTGCAAACATGAGCCACGAGATTCGTACCCCCCTGACGGGAATGCTTGGTATGTTTTCCCTGTTGGCAAAGACAAAGCTCAATCAGAACCAGCGCTCCTTCCTCGACTATTCACGCACTGCAGCAGAAAATCTGAATCAATTGGTGAATGATTTGTTGGATGTCGAGAGCATCGAATCAGGGACCCTGCCCCTGCATGAGACCCGTTTCGATCCTGAAAAAGCTCTTGCCTATGTCTACCATCTCTTTGAAGAGCGTGCAAAGAGCCAGGGGCTGGACTTCTTTCTGGATATTGAGGCCTTCGATCCCTCCTTAGAGGTACTTGGCGATCAAAACCGTTTTATACAGATCGTTACCAATCTTGTCTCCAACGCCCTGAAATATACCGAATCGGGTTCCATCTCGTTAAAGCTAACCGTTACCCCGGTAGAAGTTACTTCGGCAGAAGCGCAGAAAAGGCAGAGCTATACTGTGGTCGTATCCGATACCGGAATCGGAATCCCGAAAGATAAAACAGGTTCGATTTTTGAAAGCTTTACCCAGCTCGATACCGGATATGCAAAAAGTTCGAAAGGCGTGGGACTGGGCCTTGCCATCGTCAAACAGCTGGTCGATGCCATGGAGGGAACCATTTCAGTGGAGAGCAGCCCCGACGGCACATCATTTACGGTCGGTCTCTCGTTTCCCGTTGCTCCCCCCCAGGAGGAAGCGGAAATGGATAGGAAAACCGCATCGGATGATAACAGCGGTATCGGCAAAATCCTTGTCTGCGAAGACGAAGGCATCAACCGTTTCTATTTGGGAACGCTCCTTCGAAACAAAGGCTTTGCGGTCGATGTGGCGGCAAACGGGCGCGAGGCCGTTGAACTGGCTGAAAGCGATGATTATTCGCTTATTTTGATGGACCTCGGTATGCCCGAGATCGACGGCCTTGAAGCGACCAGGATGATACGCGCGCAAGGAATTACCGTCCCGATCATTGCCCTTACTGCGCATTCATACAGGGAGGATATCGATAAGTGCCGTGAAGCCGGTATGGACGATTTCCTCGCAAAGCCAATCCTTGAGCCGCTGCTGTTTGAAAAGATCAGGACCTGGGTCGGTGACAAGGCATAAGCTTCGGGTCTGATGCTTTTGGGCGCATTTCTGCCTGCGGCAGAAACCGGGCTTTGCGGGGCTCCGCTACTCGCTCCGGCCTCCTCGGGGCCCCTGGCCCCTGCGGGGTCTGCCTTCGGCACCCCTCCAATCCCTTGCGCGAAAGTCGAAGGCTCCCGACAGGGCTATATGAAGAGATACAATCCAAAAGCGGTTACCGTTTCACCTGTGATCGTAGTCAAAGCTATCCACAATAAACCTATAACGTCAATAAGCCATACCTATATGGTATAAACATTTCAGGTTGCAATATATAGTAATATGTGTTACAGTAATATAGGTTACTATATAAGGATCTGAAATGAAATTCTATGCAAGAGAACGTGAATTAGAGATACTCGAAACACAATACAAACA
Organism: Sediminispirochaeta bajacaliforniensis DSM 16054; assembly: GCF_000378205.1. Taxonomy (NCBI): domain Bacteria; kingdom Pseudomonadati; phylum Spirochaetota; class Spirochaetia; order Spirochaetales; family Spirochaetaceae; genus Sediminispirochaeta; species Sediminispirochaeta bajacaliforniensis. The sequence goes on from NZ_KB899416.1 coordinate 167,244, forward strand.
GGTTAAAGATACGTCAATAATGACAGTGATAACAGGGAGAAAAAGAATAGGGAAAACATCACTGTCAAAACTGTATTCAGAAGGTAAGAAGACGCTCTATTTGTTTGTTTCAAAGAAAGACGAAGTGCTTCTGTGTGAGGAGTTTATCCAGGCAATAAAAGAAAAGTTCAATGTTTCTATATACGGAGAAGTTCGCAGGTTTAAAGATGTGTTCAAAATAATAATGGATATAGGCCAAAAGGAGAAAATTGTTGTAATAATAGATGAGTTTCAGGAGTTTTTGCAAATAAACCAGTCAGTATATTCAGATGTACAGAATTTATGGGATCAAAACAAGGATAAAACAAATATACATCTCATATTTATAGGATCAATTTATTCATTAATGAATAAAATATTTAAGAATAGTAAAGAACCTTTATTTGGAAGGGCAGACAGAGTAATGCATCTAAAGCCATTTTCTCCCCATGTAATAAAAGAAATATTGGAAGATGAGAAAAGATATAGTAATGAGAATTTATTTATAAATTACCTGCTTACAGGAGGAGTTCCTCGCTATCAGGAAATATTAATAACAAATAAAAAATTTACAAAAGAAGAAATATTAGGATTTTATTTTGAAGTCGATTCACCATTTATAGAAGAAGGACGAACGATATTGATAGAAGAATTTGGAAAGGAATATGGAACATATTTTTCTATTTTAGAGCTTCTATCAGAAGGGAGGACTTCCCGAAGTGAAATTGAATCAATATTGGAAAAGGATATTGGAGGGTATTTAGAGAAATTAGTAACTGATTATAATTTAGTAGGAAAGATAAAGCCTATAGGAGCGAAACCGACAGGACGAATCCAAAAATATTTTATAAGTGATAATTTCTTAAAATTCTGGTTTAGATATGTATATAAATATAGAACGGCTATTGAGAATAAGAACTACGAATATATAAGAAATAAATTGAAAGAAACTTTGAAAAGCTATAGCGGACCTATACTGGAAAAGCTATATCAGGAAATATATCGAAATTCTGGGAAATATATGGAGATAGGGAATTACTGGGAAAAAGGGAATCAGAATGAAATAGATGTAGTCTGTATCGATGAAATAAATAAAAGGATGAAAATAGCAGAAGTAAAGTTGAATAAGGATAAGATTAAAATAATCGAGTTAAAAGAAAAAGCACAAAATTTAATTAAGAAATATAAAGAATATAATAAAGACTATATAGGGCTTAGCCTGGAAGATATAGGTGATGTATTGAAAAATGAAAGTTTATAACCAGCAATTGGAGCAGACGTGGCTACTGTACAATCGATTTATATGATAGAATGAACGGAAACTGATAGCTGAAAGAAATAATGAAACCAAGGTTGTACATCTTTTCAGGGTTGCCTGCGACAGGGAAATCAACCCTTGCAAAACTACTGGCACAAAAGATTTCCGGTGCGTATCTAAGAATAGATACGATCGAACAGGGGCTGCGTGATCTCTGCTCGTGTGATGTCCAGGGGGAAGGGTATCGTTTAGCCTATAGAATTGCTGCCGATAATCTGAAATCAGGCATTCATGTCATTGCCGATTCTTGTAATCCCTGGGTTTTAACCAGAAACGAATGGGAACATGCTGCGGTGGAGAACGGTGCCGATTTTATCAATATTGAAATTGTATGCAGTGATACAGTGGAACATCAAAAAAGGGCGGAGCGTCGAACCAACGAAATTGCCGGTTTGACCTTACCAAGATGGGAAGATATTCAGAAGCGAGTGTACCACCCATGGCATAAAGAGATCATACGCCTTGACACCGCCGGTAAGCGGATACAAGAGTCCTTTGATTTCTTAATGCGTATGATCAACTAAAGGTACAGATCAAAAACGGCTGTTGTTTTTCGTGTGATAGCATTGATGATAAAAACAAACCAGTAAACGAGTGACAAGCCTCTCTCATAACCGTTACGCCTCGGGATTACTTATGTCAACACCGGAATGAAATTGCAGTTTTTCACCGGAGTTAAATTGCAGAGTTCCGGCAAAAATCTTTAGAAGCCAACGGCTCCAATTTTCATTCTGTCTTTCATGCGATACGAATCACCCTTCAGGCTGACTACATGCGAATGATGTAGGAGCCGGTCTAAGGTAGCAGTGGCGACCGCATCATCAGCCATAATCTCACCCCACTTGCCAAAGGTCTTGTTTGAAGTGAGGATGATAGATCCACGTTCATACCGGGTGTTGATGAGCTGGAAAA